>NZ_BCPZ01000345.1:0-38559 GCF_001950615.1 Candidatus Protochlamydia sp. W-9 | reverse complement strand
ACCTGAGTTGATTATATATAATCTGCACTACTTAAAAGTAGTGCTATATGTGCGACATCTTCATGCCTCACACAAGCTCTATTGTTTGCTTGCACATTGTCTTTCTTATACTGTCAAAACAATCTCGCATCGCTCAAGACGATCGCTATTCTTACGCGTTTTGTTTTTCAACGTTTATTGCGGAAGAGACTACTAACATACAAAATATTCATGTTTTATCGCAACACACTTTTTATCTTTTTTGTCTTTTCGTTTTCAAAACATATTTAAAGCTATTTTATTTTTTGATTGCTTTTCCAATTTTTGCAAACTTACTGAATTTTGAGTAACGACAATAAGAAAGAAGAAAAAACTATTTCTTCTCAGTAGTTTTGTTAGAACTCATCCATGCTATTTACCCTATTCAGCTTTGCTTATTAGCATTTAGATTTACGTGTGGGTTATATGATCCAACCGTTTACGAGAAAATATTTTTCTTTAAGATCGAGGTCTCTCATCTACGAACATGCCATGGGAATTTCAGATTCTTAAAAAAATGCTGGAAACCATGCAAAACTAGAACAGCAAAACAGATAAAGGATTGAATAAAGAAAAAAAGCAGCTAATTATTAAAAATTATAAAAAAATACAAAATTATGCCTCGAAATCAGTAGGGATAATAAAGCTCCAAGACGAAATAAAAATCTTCTTTTTAAAAATTCCATCTTTTGAATTCACCTGGATTTTTTTTCAATTATTCTTTCTATCTTTCTTTTGCTAAAACTAGTAGAGGGCAAAAAAAGCCGCCATTTAAGCACTCTTATGAATTAAGTTATTAATTACTTAGGCAAAGAATTTCTAAATTTAATGAGCGCTAATCGCTTTGTTTATTTAGAGAAGAACCTTCGGGATTGTCACTTATACTTACCAACCTAAAAAGCGATCTATAAACTTAGCAGAACAACACAACATCACCTATTATGAAAGGCTGCCTAAAAACCCAAAATGCAGGTTATTAAGAACTGGCTTCCTACTCAAGTTTGTCACTTAACTCCAGCATAATTTTTTAAAAACAGCGAATTTGCTTTTACTATTGCACAGCTTGAAAAGCTGCGCCATCAATCTCTCTTTGATGGACTTAGCCAATTTAACTACAAAGTAAATAAGAACATACTTGCACTTTATATTATTAGAATTTGTTGTTTGATTGAGATTATGAATGCGTCAAAAAAATTCCTAGCCAAACCCTTGTCAGGTTTAGCTAGAAGTCGTATTAAGGAATATTAAGATGAGGTGCAATGAGAACATCCATGAGTTGGTTGTAGGGGATCCTTATATTCTTGTGAAAAATCATCGTGGGATGCGAATCGATTGAGCAAAAAATTAACTCCCATTGAGTAAATGACACCTAAAACTAAAGTTTTAGCCAAAATAAAACTGACATTACTAAAAGTAAAACCTGTTCCATAACAAAAAGGAATACGAAATAAAACTTTAAGAGCTACAACAGTTGTAGTCACGAGAGTAGCTGTTGAAATGAGACTAATACAATGTCCTTTAAAAGTGGTAGGGGGATTAACTCCAAAGTATCCTCCTAATAAACCTCCTAAAAAACTAACTGGGGGGCAAACAGGGCACATAAATACTCCTCATTTATTGTTCGATATCATTTCACATGTATATAATTTAAATTTTAAATTTTTTCATTGAAATCGACAATTTTTATATCTTCAAAGAAAACAAAACAAAATTCAGATATATCTGCTTTATTTAAAAAAATATATACTCAATTAAAAATTTCTAAGAAATTTGTCATCATATTGAAGTTGCTATTTTCTTTGAAAATATCTATGCCACTGGTCAATTGATTGACATCCAAACTCACAGACAGATTAAAAGAAAGCCATGCATAACGATTTTGTTTTACGAACAGCAATTCCTGAAAAGTGGATAAAAAAACGATTATGGAAAGGAATTGTATGGAGTTTGCTTGGACTTATTCCAATGATTTATGTAGGAGGGTTTGCCGAATTACCTTTTCTTCAAAAATGGGGAATTTGGGCTTTTTTAATAGGCTTTGGACTAATCACTGCTGGTTTAGTTCCATATAAACAACTCATTTCTATTCAGCAAAAACCTCATGAATTAAGACTTTCGGAAACAGATCAAATTGATTACTATCTAAAAGGAAAAAAGGTCTTAGGTTTACCAATTTCTTCTATTAAACAAATTGAACATTATAATAAGAATCAAGTTTTTGGAATCATTATTAGACTCAAATTTCCTCTTGCTAATCCTTTTATTATCTATAGCCATTCTTTTAGTTTAGTGAATTTTCAAAAGAAATCATTTTTGGTTGAAAAAGCAGATATTTTTTTTCCTTATTTCACTCAACGCTCTTTTGATGAACTACAAACTTGGTTATTAACTGAGAATTGAGGTTTTTTGCAATAAATTTAGATTATAACCCCGTTTGAATAAGATCATGAATATGAAGCAAGCCAATTACTTGCTGTTCAAGGTTAAGCACAGGAAAAACAGAAATTCTTTTACAATAGTTAGCTTCCATCAATTTCATGGCTTCATAAGCCAGAAGATCTGACTCGATTGACCGAGGATTGGGTGTCATGATTTCAATCATAGAAGATTCTAGTACTTTTCCTCCCACTTTTTGCAACATTCTCCTTAAATCACCATCTGTAAAAATGCCGAGCAATCGATGATCGTGATCAACCACAAGAATACATCCGCAACGTTTGTTGGATAATTCAACGAGAACATTTGTTAATTGATCTTGAGGATAACAAATAGGAACTTTTTCTCCAGTGAGCATAATATCTTTAACCTTTAACGTCATTCGTTTTCCAATTCGACCTGAAGGATGATTTAATGCATAATCATTTAAACTAAAATTTTTTCTACGCATTAGTGCAGCAGTCACTAAGTCTCCAAAAAGCCCTTGAAAAATCGTTGACATCGTGGGTGCCATATCAAAAGGGCAAAGCTCCTCTTGAAAAGGAAGGGTAATCACATAATGACAAGCGGCTGCTAAACGAGATTGTGAGTTACAAACGACTGCGACTAAAATGCCCCCTTTATTACGAATAGGCGGTATTAAATTCAGCAGTTCATCGCTTTCTCCACTCTTACTTAACATAATAAAGATATCATCTTGAGAAACAATACCAATATCCCCATGAACAGCATCTGTTGGTGAGAGATATAAAGCTTTGGTTCCCGTAGAAACCATTGTAAGAGCAATTTTTTTAGCGACTAATCCACTTTTACCAACACCGGTAAAAAAAATAGATTTTTCAGTTTTTAGTAGAAGTTCCACTAATTTTTCTATAGCAATCAGATCCAACGTTTCAAAGTAATGATTGGTATAAAGACGTTGCTTATCAAGTATTTCTTTCAGCATAGCTACTTTCAGTAAGGTTTTGATTGGATTTTAAACAACGAACGGATTAGTCTCAAGTTTGATTGTTTAAAAATAAATTTATGGGAATTTGTGATGGCAGCACAACTGATACCGATTACTGTAGCCGAGGGAGATGGAATTGGGCCGGAAATTATGGATGCTACGCTAAGAATTTTAAAAGCAGCTGGAGCTCCTTTAGATATAAAAAATGTTGAAATTGGAGAAAAGGTTTATTTAAGTGGACAACCAACAGGAATTGAAAATTCCACTTGGGATTTAATTAGACAATCCAAAGCTCTTTTAAAAGCCCCAATTACCACTCCTCAAGGTGGTGGCTTTAAAAGTCTAAACGTGACCATTCGCACCACTCTAGGATTATATGCTAATGTGCGTCCTTGTGTAGCTTATTACCCATTCGTTGAAACCAAATATCCAGGCATGAACGTTGTGATTGTCAGGGAAAACGAAGAAGACCTTTATACTGGAATTGAATATCGACAAACTCCCGACGTCTACGAAGCACTTAAACTCATTACAAGACCCGGATGTGAGAAAATCATTCGTTATGCTTTCGAATATGCGCAAATCTATCACCGTAAAAAAGTCACTTGTTTTACAAAAGATAATATTTTGAAGTTAACTGATGGGCTTTTCCATAAAATTTTTGATGAAATTGGAGCCGAATATCCACAAATTGAAAAAGAGCATTGGATTGTTGATATCGGAGCAGCTAAACTAGCTGATACACCAACAGCTTTTGATGTAATTGTTATGCCTAATTTGTATGGAGACATTTTATCAGATGTTGCTGCTCAAATTGCTGGATCTGTCGGTCTAGCCGGATCTGCAAATATTGGTAATTCGGGAGCCATGTTTGAAGCTATTCATGGATCTGCGCCTAGACGAGCTGGACAAAATCTAGCCAATCCTTCAGGTCTTTTACTGGCTGCCATTCAAATGCTTGTTCATTTAGAACAAACGAATTCAGCTGAACTCATTCATAATGCCTGGCTAAAAACGCTTGAAGAAGGGATTCATACTTATGATATTTTTAAAGAAAAAACAAGTAAGCAGAAAGTTGGAACAAAGGAGTTTGCGAATGCCGTAACTGCCCGTTTAGGAAAAAAACCCGAAACATTACCCGCAGCTCACTATAGCACATCTTCTCATATCAAACATTCCAACTTTTCATCTCTTAAAAATTTCAAACAAGAATTATATGGAATAGACATTTTTATTAAATGGAGCGAAGATGTGGAAACATTAGCGACTCTTCTTCAATCCACGTCTAATCATGATTTAAAATTAAAAATGATCAATAACCGAGGTGTAAAAGTATGGCCAAATAAAATGCCTGAAACAACTTGCATAGACAACTGGCGTTGTAGATTCATATCTTCTACAAATAAAATCGTATCTCAAGAGCAAATTCTCAATTTACTAAACAGACTTGTACAAAAAAAACTTACGCTGACACAAACTGCTTATTTATTTGCTTTTGATGGACAGGCGGGTTATACTTTAGCTCAAGATGAACAATAAAAAGCTAATATTTAAGTCTGAGATGAGAATAAAATTTCGTTAATCAAAAAGTTTCAAGCAATAAATTTTTCATATTCTCTTTAATATGTTTTTTACCCCAATCTGCTACCCAATGAATAATGACAGCTTCGGGATTTTCTCCCTGAGCCATTCTCCAATTATAAATTTGAGGAAGCTCATAGATAGGAAAATTTTCTGATTGTATGATATCAGCTAAAAGGTCTGAATCTCCCGAGAAATAAGCATTACGTTCAATGATCGCCTGTGCCCATGTGGAAACAAGAGGTGATTGATAAGGATAAACCACTACACCTGCATTATAAATTTTTTGCCCTGGCCTAAGCAGACCTTCTTGAATATAATTTTTCAACGCAAATTCTGGTTGAGGCGCTATAGCAAATCCAGACTCATTTTGACATGTTTCAAATAGAGCATCAAGCGAACCTTTAATTTCACAATCGACATCTGTCCATACTGTTTTTAAAAAAGGGCTTTTAATCATTGCAAAAGGCTTTTTTAAACAAAGGGCTCTAATTTTCCAAAACTCTTTATTTAAAAAAAGAGATTGCCATTTTTCTCTTAATATTCGATTAATTTTATCAGGGGAAACGAGGAAATCCAGAGGTTCAGTAAAAGGAATGTAAATGCCTTTATCCTTACACCACTCCCTAGCGGCTGCTGACATTCCAAAATCTACAAAAGCGACAGGAAGATGGTTATTCGTTTGATAATGACTCCACCACCAAGGTAATAACCATTCCAAAGTTTGATCGCAAGCAATTAAAATACCTTTATCATATTGAATAAAATCTTTTGATAACCAATTCATTTTTGTAGACTCTGACATATTCTATGATCTTTATACCTAATCTATAAATAAAGCATAAATTAAATTTTCCCTTCGAATTCGACAAGTTCAGTATGGTAATATTTACGTTCGTCCAACTCGCCCTCTTGCTTAGCAATAAACACTGTCACTGCAGCATCGCCTAAAATATTCAATACTGTGGTAACCATTTCTCGTAACCGATCGATACCCACTAAAATAGCTAAACCTTCTAAAGGAAGTCCTAGTGAAGTAAGGACCGCCGAGAGCATCACAAATCCGCCTCCAGGAACCCCAGCGGTCCCGATGGCGGCCATGGTTGCTGTCATTAAAAGTGTAATGTAAGCAGAAAGATCTAATGGGATCGCATAGGCTTTTGCAATAAATATAGCACTCATGGCTTGAAAAATAGCTGAACCGTTCATATTCATTGTCAAGCCAAGAGGAAGGACAAAATTTGAAATATTTTTTGAAACACCTAAGTTTTCTTGTAAACAGTGCATGGCCACAGGTAAAGTTGCTGCGCTACTTCCTGTTGAAAAAGCCATCATAATGGCGTCACCCATTCCTTTAAAAAAAGGTAAAATCTGCAAATGTCCTAATCCTTTTAATAAAATAAGACTGTAAACAACTGCCAAATGAATGAGACAAGCTAAGTAATAAACGCCTAAAAATTTAAACAAAGGGATCAATAAAGAAATACCAAACGTCCCAGCGACCCAAGCCATGATGCCAAAAACTCCAATCGGAGAAAATTCCATCACTAATGAAGTTAAACGGTACATGACATCAGCTAAAGATTCTAAAAAGTTTTTTAAAGGAATTCCCTTTTCTCCAGAAAAATTAATTGCAATCCCTAAAAAAACTGCAAAAACAATGATTTGCAAAATACTTCCACTCGCTAAAGCAGCAACTGGATTGCTCGGAATAATTGAGACAATAATTTCACTAAAAGAAGGAGTTTTTGCTTCTATGATATTGACAGATGTTAAATGAAGGCCTGAACCAACTTGAAAAGAATTAGCAAATAATATACCGATTAAAATAGAAATGACTGTTGTAATGAAATAAATCCCGATCGTTTTACCCCCCACGCGCCCTAATTTTTGAGGATCGTGAATACTTGTGATTCCTATAGCCATTGAAGAGAGAATCAACAAAGGAATAATCATGTTGATCAAATTGAGAAAAATAGTTCCTAAAGGCTTTAATAAAGCAGCCCTTTCTCCCAAAATAATTCCAGCTAAAACACCTAACGCCAAACCAATGAAAATTTTCAACCACAACTTCATACTTTTAATTCATGCCTCGTCATTAAACAATTTGAAATAGCGAAAGATACTTAAGAAATTTTAGCTTCAGCCTGTGCAAGAAAGGAATTCCATTCGTTTTGCCCATCGATAACCGTTAAATCGATTTGAATCCAAGCAATTGGTAAACTTAAAGTCATTTGATCTGGTAATTTTACACGATCTTTCTCCGTACAAATCAACCACTCAGCCCCTAACTCTTTAGATTGTAAAGCAAATAATTCTAATTTTCTCTCTTTAATCTCATCGTGATCAGGTAAACAAAATTCTGAAACAACTTTTATTCCCTCAGACTCTAAGGTGCGCTTAAAATATTCTGGATGAGCAATCGCGCAAAACATAGCCACTTTAGTTTCATGTAAGTTGTCTATTTGGCATCCCTTTAAATCCCTTGGATGGCAGACTATTCCTTTGACCCCTACTATTGGAGCTAAACTATAAGCCCTAAGCTGATTTTTTACATTCTCAAACTGTTCTGCATCAACAATATTGTTTAAAATTAATAAATCAGCCCGAGATAAAGAGTGAACATCCTCTCTTAAAAATCCTCTTGGTAGATAATAACCTCGGCCAAAAGGATCTGAAACATCTATCACGACAACATCATAATCTCTAGCAATGCGACGGTGTTGCATAGCATCGTCTAACAAAATAACCTGAGCTCCAGCTTTGGCTGCTAAAAAAGATGCTTTTTTACGGTTCCTTCCAACAATCACAATCGATTTGGGAAAACGTTGAGCGTAAATATACGGTTCATCTCCGGAATAAGAAGCAGGAAAAATTGGTCCCTGCCCCTCACAAAGAATAACTGGTGTTTCTAATTTTTCTACTTTCGATCGATACCCTCGAGATAAAATAGCTAATGTGTAACGTTCATAAAAAGCTTGGGCAAGAAGAAGAGTGACCGGAGTTTTACCTGTTCCGCCAGCTACGATATTGCCAATACTAATGACCAAAGAGACGGGAGGAACGTATCTTTTCATCCATCCTTGATCATAAAGCCAATTTCGAATAGATACAATAAAACCATAAATCCAACTCAACGGTAAAAGTATCCATTTAATAAATGTAGATAATTTTCCTTTTCGTTTTTCTTTAATGATTTCCTTGAGATAAATTTCAATTTTTCTCAAAAACATGCAAAAAACCTTATTAAGCTCGATAAAAATGAATGATAAAATTTTAAAAACTCCCAATCATTAACATTTGATAAAATTTAATTTTTTGCAAATAAATGCACTTCAACTAATTCAATTATGAGATGGATAGCTGCCATATGAGCTTCTTGAATGCGATCCGATGTTTGAAACCCCTGAATAATTAATTCGAAATCAGCAACATCTTTCAACATTCCTCCGTCTTTTCCTAAAAACGCAATTGTATGCATACTTTGATTTTTTGCCTGCTCAAAAGCACGAATTATATTTAGAGAATTTCCACTTGTTGTGAGACCGATAAAAACATCGCCAGTTTTACCATAAGCCTCTACGCCTCTTGAAAATATCCATTCAAATCCTTTGTCATTGGCAGTACAAGTGATATGCCCAGGTTCAGATAAAGCAATGGCTGGCAAAGGTCGCCGTGCTTTTCTGAAATACCCTGTTAATTCCTCAGCAAAATGGCAAGCATCACATAAACTTCCTCCATTCCCAGCAAGAATAATTTTACCCCCATTTTGGAAACACGTAGCTAAAAGAAGAGCGGTCTGTTCTATAAAATTAATTGAAGAAGGAAGTTTGAGTTGTTCAACGGCTTTTATGCAATCATCGATTGCGTCTAATAAATTAGTTTGCATATCAAGAGATCTGGAGATTGAATTGATAAAGTAAATTATAAAAATGGTATCATTATTTTGACTCACTCTTCGTTAAGAAGCAAGGGTTTTCCTTTTTCTTAAACTGTGTTTTTTTTTAAATATAAGATGTTTTTTAGAATTTCTTTACGATGCCAACTAATAAGGATACCTATGACAGAAAAAAAACAATTTACCCTTCCTTTAGGATCTCAAGCTCCAAATTTTAATTTAAAAGCAACGGATGAAAAAAATTATCAATTAAGCGACTTTGATTCAGCTAAACTTCTTGTCCTTTTCTTTACCTGTAATCATTGCCCTTATGTAATTAACTCAGATGAAATCACGAGAAAAACAGTAGAAAAATATAAAGACCGAGGCGTTGACTTTATTGCTATTAATTCAAATAGTGAAACAACTTATCCGGAAGATTCTTTCCAAAATATGATTGAGAGAATGAAACAATACCGCTTTCCTTGGACTTATTTACATGATAGCTCTCAAGGCATTGCTTTTGCTTATGGAGCTTTACGTACTCCTCATTTCTTTGTCTTTGATGATAAACGTCGCCTAATTTACACTGGAAGAGCAGTTGATTCTCCTAGAGAGCCTTTAAAAATAACTGTTAATGACTTAGAAAACGCAATCGAAGATTATTTACATGAACGCCCTATTAAAAAACCTTTAACCAATCCAATTGGATGTAATGTAAAGTGGAAAGGAAAAGACAAGCATTGGATGCCTGATGACGCCTGTGATTTAACTTAACTTTCTATAAAAAATTAAATTTATAATTAAAAACCACTAATAATTTAAATAAATTATGGTTGCTTAATTTAATTACATTTTATTGTATTTAATTGTTTATTTTAAAATTTTATTTATTTATTTTAGTATTTGCATTGACAATTTTTTTGTTCCGAATTAAGTGTAAAACTCTATTATAAATACCGTTCTACATCAATAGATTTCAGTTTTAATTTTGATAATTCCCCTCTATATTTGTTCATCTTCATTAATTGTTGCAGCCCTTTTCTTGTTGATAATGTCCTTATCAAATTTATGATTCTTGTTCAACCGTCTTCTTCCTATCCTTTATTACGTACCAACCATTTATTACCTTTATCCAGAAAAAATTTACGTTTAACTACCAGTTATAATGATTTCTGAACATTAATAACCTTTAATAACTTGCATCATTCGATAATAAAATGGGATAAGCTAGAATCAACAAAGTTTTGAATTCCTTGTGTATAAAATCGATCTCCTCTAATGTTCAATTTCAATAAATTCATTCGTGTTAAGCAAATTTTTATACTTATTTACTCATTAATTGTTGAACTCACTAGAAAAATTTATTGAGTTACCATTAATTAATTTTATTTTATATGCAATTTGAACCGTTAAAAAAAGTTTTGCTTAGGAGGTAAAAACGATGTTAATTTCTATCTTTGCCATTGTTCTTGCTTATTTGACCCAGAGTTATTTTCCCTCCTTTAATCCTCATGCGTCTTTGATTTTAATCATTGCGGGAAGCCTTCTTGTTCTTTTACTAACAGTATTATCAATTACCCTTTCATTACTACCTCTACAAAAGCTTGAGCAAAACCTAGTTCCCAATCTTGTAGAATTATATAAACGCAATCGCTGGTTGAAAATCAATCGCTTTTGTCTTTTTTTATTTCCTCTTGTTTCGTTTTTTGCCGTAAATTGGATAAATTCAAATTCTTTTCAATTTAAAGAATGGATTATGCCCATTTGGCTGGTAACATTTGGATTGAGTTTAGATTTATTGAAATGCTATTGGCAAAACTTAATGCAATTCTTAAATCCAAGTGATTTTGTAAATATGCTTACAAGGCAAGGTAAAAAAGCTGTTCAAAATGAAAAAGATGACACTTTATGGAGTTGTTTAGATAATTTATCTGAAATAGCTGTAAGGTCTATTGAGAAAAGCAAAATTGCCCTTAGTACTCAAACACTCAAGTCTTTCCCTCCCATTATGGATGCTTTTTTTGCTTCTTCAAAAAGTATCAGCCGCATAAATGTTGATGCAGAAACAGAAAAAAAGACAGGTCGAGATGAAGCCAGCTTTACAATTTTTTATCTATTGCAAAGACTAGAACTTATCAATGATCGTGCTTTACAAAACCGTTTGGAAACTGTTTGTCGACAGATGATAATGACGATGGGAAAACTCATTGTATCATGTGCTAAATTTGATTTAACCATGGTGAATTTCCCAACACATTTTCTGACCAAATTTGGTTTAAAAGCTTTACAACATCATTTTGAAGAGGTGGGAGTATTAACAACGAGTACTCTACTTGAAATTGCCAAGACGATTTTAAAAGATGTCAACATCAATTATGCTGAATTGCAAAGTCCTTTTCAAGCTATTGTTAATGGATTGAATGCTATTGCCAAAGCGACGTTCAAAAAAGAGAAAAATACGAGCATCAAATTGCTAGTACAACCTTTTGAAGAGTTGAAAACAATGTTTCAAGCTGAAAAAATGGCTAATCATCCAGATACTTCTGTAATTATTCATGAGATTGACCGTATTTTGGAAGAATTTACAGTCCTAGGTCAAGTCATGCGTTCTATTCCTCCCATTCCCAATTTAGAAGATGATTTCCCTGCAACAGCAAATTCCAACCTAAAATAATTTATAAAAGTAGAGATTTTTCCTATTAAAAAGATTTGAAGTAAAGCTATGATAAGCAGTTTCAGAGATTAAAACTAAAAGGTAACGAAGTTTGAAAAAGCATAGTCTTTTGGTGGATGGGGTGTGAAATTTCTAAAGATTCGTGATGTAGAGCAATCGCATGGGGAATAAACGGGTATTGACTTCCATAGCGGATATCACCACGAATCGGACATCCTAGATGAGCGAGCTGAGCACGAATTTGGTGATAGCGTCCGGTTTCTAATTTGATCTCCAATAAAGCCCCTACGCTCTTTCGTTCTATGACACGATAAGTCAGTTTTGCTAATTTAGCTTGAGGATGTTTAGAAGAAACAACTTGGGCCTGAAAATCATTGTGAATAAGAAAATCCTCTAAAGTTTTTTGCTCGTCTACCGGAACAAAATCTACCCATGCGTAGTAAATTTTTTTTGTTTGTTTAGCGCGTACAGAAGCATTTAAACGAGTCAAAGCCTTACTTGTTTTACCAAAAACAACGATTCCACTTACCGGTTTATCAAGGCGATGCACAGCTTCTAAAAAAACATTCCCAGGTTTTTCATAGACGATTTTTAAATAAGCTTTCGCCTGTGATTCTAAACTATCTTGCGCGGTTCCACTCGGCTGGGTCAATAATCCTGCCGGTTTGTTTAAAACAAACAAATGATTATCTTCGTACACAATCGAAATAGAAGCTGTCATCTTATTTTTTCAACTGCCTCTGTCTAAGGACTTCATAAAGAAGAAGGGTTGTTGCCATTGCCACATTTAACGAGTCTGCCACTCCTATCATAGGAATACGCACTTGCATAGTAGCTTGTTTCATCCATCGCTCAGATAAGCCTAATTGCTCAGTACCGACTGCAATTGCAACTGGACTTGACAAATCTACTTGTGTAAATTCTTTTTCTGCATGAGGTGTCGCTGCTAAAATGCCGATCCCTTGCTTATTCAGCCAAAGTAAAGTATCTTCTCCTCTTGCTTCGACTGTAGGAACTGTAAAGAGAGTACCTACACTTGCCCGAACAACATTAGGATTATAAATATCTGTACATCGATCGCAAACAATCAGTCCATCAATCCCAACAGCATCGGAAGAGCGTAAAATTGTGCCTAAATTCCCCGGTTTTTCGATTGCTTCAGCGACAACAAAGAAGGGCGCCATTGGTTTTTTAGTCTTCAAAGACAAATCATCTAAAGTTAAATGTCTTTGAGGAGCGATTGCCAATAACCCATCCGGTCTGTCTCTGTAGGAAATTTTGCGAAAAACTTTTTCCGAACAATAAAAAAGTTCTGTTCCACGTGATGTCAACCTTTCAATTAAAGTAGGCTCATTCATTCCCAAAAAAAGAGCGGGACAAATGAATAGTAAATTCACTTCCCAATCCGCATCAGCAGCACGTAATAGTTCTCTATAACCCTCAATTAAAAAAGTTTGCGAAATATCTCTTTCGGGACGATCACGTAAATGTAATATTTGCTTAACCTTAGGATTTTGCACACTCGTCAGCTCAATCATTTTCTCTCACCCATTTCGCATAAGTGCCGCTTGGAAGTTTCAAAGAATCAGGTCCCTCTAATAACATTTCTCCAAATTCGATCTTCCCTTTCACTCCTTGCATAGCCTGGCTTAATAGATGATGCATAACGACAGGAGAAAATCCTGGAGTATGGCAGGAAAACATCACAAAAAGAGGTCTTTCACTGAGTAAATCACGACAACTTTGGAGAAGTTGAGTAACTTCATCTTCAATTTTAAATAGTTCTCCTTTAGAACCTCTCCCGAAACTAGGTGGATCTAAAATAATGCCTTCATAACGAGATCCTCGTTTTAATTCTCTTGCTAAAAATTTTTTGACATCTTCCACTATCCATCGAATAGGTGCATGCTCGAGATGATTTAAAGCTGCATTTTCTCTTGCCCAAGTCACCATTCCTTTAGAAGCATCTAAATGACATACCGCAGCTCCTGCTTTTGCTGCTGCTAATGTAGACCCTCCCGAATAGGCAAAAAGATTTAAAATACGAGGTTTTTCTTTTTTGGAAGCGTAAGGCCTTAAAATTTTTTGAATCCAATCCCAAAAAGATTTTTGTTCAGGGAAAATTCCTAAATGCCCAAAATCTGTCGCCGAAATTTTAAACACGACACCAGCAACTTCAATGTGCCATACCTCAGGGATATTAGGCAGATTCGTCCATTTATTTTCCAATTCTCGAGAAAAACTTGCCTGTGCTTCATTCCATTTTGCCAATGAGAGTTGAGGTTTCCAAACAGCTTGCGAACAAGGGCGAGAAAGTACATAGGGACCAAACTGCTCAAGTTTACGACCATTTCCACTGTCGATTAAAGCATAGGATTGAAAAGGTAGTGTCATTATTACTCTTGAAAATAAGGTAAATGTATTTTCCCAATTGTTTTTTTTACAAGCATAACATACATAGAAGAAAGCAACAATGTGATTTATGTGTTGCTTCGCATTCGATTCTATTTTTATTTCTCAATAAATAATCGACGCATAAATTAAAAGATTAAAAAAAAATAATAATCTTCTAATTATTAAATACTTGAAAACTCAATTAACGAAATGAAAGAGAAAAATTATTTTTCAAATTATTCAGAATAAAAAGTTACATTTTTCTCATTAATATAAGAACAAAGCGAATACTTGAATTTGGCATTGATTTTGCAATCTTGAATCAGTTTATCAGTATAAACGATATCCTTTCAGGAAAGGGGAGATTATGAATCAACGTTTGGCATGGTTATTCATGACATTATTTGTTGTATTCGCTCTATTTGCGATATCGAAACAAATGACAGAACCAAAAGGAGAAATACGAGCTGCCTTAGACATTGGATCTGGAGCGACTAATTTAAAAATCGCAAGAGTCGATCCAGAAACAAATAAAATTATTTCTCAAATTTTTGAAAGATCTATTCCTGTTCCTTATCAAAAACATTTGGAACAGTCCAACGATAATACTTTTGATCAAGTTGTTAAGCAACAAGGGATGCAAGCCATTAAAAATTTGAAAGAAATAGCTGACGGTTATCAAGCAAAAAAAGTCATTGCTGTTGCCACTGCAGCATTTCGACAAGCGGCTAATGCTCCTCAGTTTGCACAAGAAATTGAAAAACAAACAGGTGTGCAAGTGAGAATCATCAATCAAGATGAAGAAGGAATCATGGCCTTTCGAGGTGCTTTAGCACTCTCTTCCGCGGAACCTGAGAAAACTGTGGTCTGGGATATTGGAGGAGGAAGCATGCAACTAACTACGCTAACAGAATCCGGAACTTATCTTGTTGAAAAAGGCAAAACAGCCTCCATTTCATTTAAAAACGCTATTATTCAACAGATTAAACAAAAAAACATCGCCACTGAACCTTCTCCTAATCCCATGACTTTAAAAGAAATGAACATAGCTCTCGATTATGCAGGCACTTTAGCTTTACAGACAGATCCTTATATTTTAGAAAAAATCCATCATCCTTCAACAAAAATGATTGCTGTCGGAAGTCTATTTAACTATGGAATTAGACCGGTGGTTGACAACAATCAAAAAATCGAACAAGTTGAATTAGAAATGGCCGTGTATAAAATGGCAGGAAAAACCGATGCTGATCTTCCTGGAGGGACGTTGGCAGAAGTTGCTGTTTCCAATCCCCTCCTTGTTTTAGGTTACATGAAAGCTTTGCAAATATCACGATTAGAAATAATGCAAGTCAATAATGCTGATGGAGCGTTAACTTATCCTCCTTACTGGGAATAAATTCCCCTTAACTCCATTTTTAATTTTTTTCTTACTGGGTGGGCTTTTAGCTTCATTTATTTAATAATTAATTTCATTAAATAAAATAAAACAATGAATATAATTAATTTTTTTATTGTTTTTTTATTTAAAATATATTAAAATTTTGCTTTAATCCAAACTTAAGGTATTAGTTATGATAGTAACAGATAAAAATATTGTTCCTAATGCTTTTACTGACCTTTACGCAAAAAAATGTAAGAGGGGTCAAGAAGCTGTTACAGAGATGCTTAATCGTCAAAGTGTTGTCAACAAAGCAGACGAATTTTTTTGTAAAGAGACGGGAAATGAAGAAGAACAGCGTTCATATTTTATCAAAAAAATTGAACAATATAAACACACTTTACCTCAGCCTGCTTTAAAAAAAGATTATAAAGAATTAGCCCATAAAGTTTTTGCAATTTATCGCTCAGAACTTGTCGAAAAAGCATGTCAACAAACCAATACCAATCCCTTAGCTTGGACATTTACTGCGGAGACATGGAAACAGCAACGAAAAACTTTTCAAGATTTTATGTGGGTCTATGCCAAAATGGTATATAGCGGTTCTTCTAGCTCAGCAATTGCATTTGCCATGAAACAACATTTTCCTTGTTTACCTCAAACTTTTTGGCCTGGTATAAACGCTGTTATTGTTTCAAATGAGCAAGAATACTATTACCCTAATTCTTGATCTGTTTTGCTGCGAAGCATATGGGTAAACATTTCGCTTTCGTTTAATTCTTCTAAGGCTTTGAAATAATCCGGACTATTGATTGTTAGTGTAGCTTTAGTTTGGTTACCAATGTTATAAGGAAGTAACATAGTTTTAGAAGGAACAAATATTAATTTAGTAGAGTCAATGTTGAGTTGTTTTTGATAAGGTTTTAACCGTTCAGGAAGAATGACATAAGATATATTATTTGGATGAATAGTTCCATTAGCACGTGTTTCAGCGCATCCAAATTGATTCGTTGTAATAAAAACACCTCTTGTCTTTTCGTTGCCATCAGCATCTATAAGCTTAAGATTAGCATCGCCGTAACTGTCTTTTTCCTCAATTTTTAAGACAAAAAGTATGGAACAATGAGTCCTTTCTGACAATTCATTTAAAAGACTAGGATCATCTATTTTTTTATCTTTTAAAAAATCGTCCTCTCGTTCTAAAAGAACTGGTAAACCTCCTTTTGCTGGGTGAGTTAAAGAAATCATTCGCCCTTGTTCAGTATGAATATAATTTAAACATAACTCGTCATAAACCCCTTGATTTCGGTCTGCAGATTGAACGATATTGATCTCAAGTTTTTTAGCTCTTAATTTTGTCAAAATTCCCAATTTCATGACCCCATTAATAGTTTCTATTTGCTTTTCAATTGATGCCGGTATAGTAGAATCAGTGGTTGAACTGACATTAGTTACTTGTTGAAATTGCTGGCTCAATAAACTTTCTCGCAATTGCGCCCCTTCTGTATAAGGTTGACGATTTAAAGAAACTGCAAATTCAGTATTCGAAGAAGTAGAATCTTCAGTATGAGAAGTTGGACTCTCTAAATTTGATTGATGAGTATCTTCAAGATTAGATGAAGTATCTATTTCATTTGGTTGAGTTGGCGAATTATAAACGTAAGGTTGCAATGAATGATTAGTAGGATCCATAAACTTCCTCCATTTATTTACTATATTTAAATTATACAATTGTTTTAATTTAATTTAATATTAATTATTTAAATTAGAAAATAATTTAAATTTATAAACTAAAAAATGTTTTTTATCAAAGTTAAAACTAAATATTATAAAATTGGTGCAAAATATTTAAATTTAAATAATTAATAAATGTTTAATTTAGAAAATAAGTAAAAAAGATAATAAACTGTCACCGAACTAAATTTTAGCTATTATACTAGAATTGAGAAACAAATATAAAAAATGGCATATCCAACCTTATCGACAGATTTTACAGATAAAGAATGGGAAGTTATTCAGCCTTAGACTTCTAAAGTAAGAAAGATAAGGATGCAGATAAAAAGCTTAAATACTCAAGAAGGTAAATGTTTGAGGCAATCTTTTATGTTTTAAAAATAATTGTACTTGGAGGGATTTACCTTAGGATTTTCCTTCCTAGAGGGCTATCGATTCTCAGTATAGAAGGTAGAAGAAAGCAAATTTTTGAAAATATTCATTTTAATTTGAGCAGTAACTTCAAACAACTTTTGGGAAAAGAATCAAGAGGAAATATCTAAAATAACTGATAGTCAAAGTGTTAAGACGATAGAAAAAAACTCTGCGAATTTGATGGAAGCAAGAAGTTTAAAGGTCGGAAAAAAGATTGATTAATAACTCTCCTTAGACTAACTATAGAAGTTTCCCTATCGAAAGCCAATGGCAATGACAGGGAGTACTTTTATAAATCATGCTATTTATAGTGGGTTAAATTGCAAATGACAGTCTTTGTTATGCATATGCTAAAAATGAATAATCGATCGCTTCAGATAAGGAAGTAACTTTTTTAGATTTTCTTTAATCGTTCTCTTTAAAGTGGCCCAGAATAATTCTATCGAACTCAAGTCAATTGAATAGGGCGGCAAAAAAAGCACTTGACACCCAGCAGATTGAACTAAACCTTTTTTTTGAGATTGATGGAATGACGCATTGTCCAAAATCACAACTTGGCCAGGTTTTAATTCTGGAACTAAAATTTGTTCTAGCCATAGATTAAACAAATCCGTGTTGCATGTTCCTTGGTAACAAAATGGAGCGATGATATCACAACCAACTTTTGCAGCAAGAAAAGTCTCTCTTTGATAATGTTCTCCTGATACTGTACTGGGTACAGGTTTCCCTAACGGGGAAACTGGCAAAAAGTCTATAAAACGTAAAAAGTCTATAAAACGTATTGATTAATTCCACTTTCATCCACATAAACGCGATTTTAAGGAGAAGAGTTTTATAGCTCAGCCAAAAAGATGGATAGTTGAAAGAGCTTTTACATGGTTTGTTAAGTTTAGGAGCTTAAACAAAAATTTTGAGCCGTATACTCCATGGTGAAAATAAGATTTACTTTGCTATGGCCGACCAAATTGATGATTAAACAACTCGTTAAATTAATTTAATTCAACGACAGTCCCTTATATTAAATAATGATTTTAAGAAAATTTAAATTTGAAGAGAAAAAATCTACCAAAAAAAATTTGGCTTTAAATAACATTAAGTTTGTCTTTATCAATCACACTCGTTCGTAAAGAAAATAACGTTTGTTAAATTTGCACTAATAATTTTTTTTCATTTAACTGGGGATGTTTGTTGATCCAGCTTAAACATTGCTTTCCCAACCTGATAGGGACATTTATTTTTTGTTGATTAATAAGAAATGAAGTGGGAGATGTGTGATGTCTAACCCAGCTTTGCAGACGTTTAAATAAAACCGTATTGGGAAATTCTTCATTTTCTCTGACATTTTTTACTTGAAAAGAGCGATCTTGAAAAAGTTGGGGATAAGAAAATTGAATACCCCAGTAAATGCTATGTTGGCCCAGAACCATCGAACGAAACTTCCCATCGGCCAAAGAGTAATCAAAGCGATGCGATTGCAACTGAATCACAGGTTTTTCCACTCGAATTAGTTTTTGGTCGTTAGCAACAGGTACTTCATAAAGGGCATTTAGATCCAGAGTAAAAACAGTCGAGAAAAACCGTCTAATGAGTTGATCATCCGGATACTGACCATTTTTCAAATTTTGAATATACAACGTATACTGTTTTAAAAATTCTTCTTGGGAAATATCTCTTTCTGAAGATTTTAAAATACTGCTGACATTAAAAATCCAGAAATTTCCAAGCGCTGTCAATAAAGATTTCATTTCTTCTTCATCTAATAAGACTGGGCATTGCAACCATTTTGAAGCTTGAAAAGGGGATTCCACTTTTGTACGAATAGGTAAGGAAGAATACATGGGCACCGTTAAGACTTAAACAAAGAAAGAATAAACAATAAACCAATGCCAATTGAAATAAAGCTATCGGCAACATTAAAAATAGGAAAATCATATCCCCATAATACGAAATGAAGCATATCCACCACATGTCCATAAAAAAAGAAATCCAAGACATTACCAATTGCTCCTGCGATAATTAAAATCAGGGGAATTTGCCAGGCTTTTTGTTGGTTAAAGTGAAATAAGTACACACACAACCCAGCGATCAATCCTATACGAAAGAGCATCAGAGACAACTGGTAATTCCCAAACATTCCCCAGGCAGCTCCTTTATTCGTCATGTGGTTGATCGAAAACTCAATTCCCCCAAAATTCCTCACGACTTCCACCCCTCCATAAGGATACCTATATGCAGAAAAATCCATGTGAGGAACAAGATGGAAAACGAAGAATTTTGAGATCTGATCCAATAATAAAATAGCTAACCCTATCCAGATAAAGCGAAAGAGTAATTGATTTTTATGAGTTGGTATAACTGAGAAATATTCATTCATTTACTTAACTTAAGTCCTATAGCAAACCTTTTTCAAATTTTTCTTGTGCTTTAACAGTCATGACCGCGTAAGGAACAGCGTCTAATCGTGCAATAGGAATATCTTCACCTGTAATATCACAAATACCATAAGTATTTTCCTCAATTTTTTCTAGAGCCCGATCAATCTGTCTTAAAATCCCATATTCTTTACTTGTGACTTCTAAACTAATAGTACGATCAAAGTCATCTGTCCCTTGATCTGCTTGGTGTTGAGAGTAACCAGTCGCTTCATCAGGTGTTTTTACTTCCGCTGTTGATCCCTTTAATGAATGCGTAAGTTGCATACGCATATCTTCTAAACGTTTTTTAAACTTTGCAACTTCTGTTTTTTTTAATGCCATTTTTGACCTCCTATCGTCTATTTGCGCCTTTAACAATAAAGTTCGAAGCCTATAACAAATCCTTTAATATCGAGCAAGATTTGTCTTCGTCTTTGGATTGAATTGTTTTAATTGCTTCTTCTAACTCACCTAAATCTTTAAATCTTTTATACACACACGCAAAACGAATATAAGCGATGGGGTCAAGACTTTGTAAATGTTTCATAGCCATCTCACCTAACTGTGTGGTGCTTATTTGTTGTATTTGAGACTGCATTAATTCGTTTGTCATTTGAGCAGCTAAACTGATTACCTGATCATGGCTAATTTTGGTATGCCTACATGCAGCAGCTAATCCATTAATTAACTTATGTTGTTGAAAATCCTCATAAGTTCCATCTCTTTTTTGCACTTGTACTGTCAATTCGATCGTTTCAAAAGTAGTAAAACGCTTAAGACAATTCAAGCACTCTCTTCTTCTTCTAATCGCATTCATTTCCATTGCATCTCGAGAGTCAGTCACTTTCAATCCCTCAAATTGACAAAAGGGACATCTCATGCTCAATCCTCCATGATTTCATTCATTTTCAGTCAAAGTTGTTCATACATCAAATTCGACTTTTCTTCATTGTATAAATTCAATCGCTCCTATTCAAAAATCGATTGAAATAATAAAGTTTCAACTATTCTCCATTTTTATTTTAGCAAAAAATGCCTTAATTTATTTATTCACCAAGTTTTTACGCAGAGAAGACAAAAAAATCAACTTTTAAATTATTATTTGTTTCAAAATCAAATTTAAATTTGAAATAATTTATTAAAAAAAACTCTTTAAATTAATTATTTAGTTTCTACAGTAGCTTTTTCCCAATTTAATGAATTTCTCTGATTATTTTTTAATTAGTCTAACTTCCTATTTTTTTTTACCTTTGATGAATTCTTGATTTTTAAGAAAATGCTATTTATATTTATTTTTAAAAAATTAAAGCTAAAATAGTTATGAAAAATCAAAAAACTGTTGTCGTTGGCATGTCTGGAGGAGTGGATTCTTCTGTTTCGGCTCTGTTGATGAAAGAGCAAGGCTACAATGTGATTGGCCTTTTTATGAAAAATTGGGAAGAAAAAGATGAAAACGGGGTTTGCAGTTCAGCACAAGATTACGACGATGTACGCCGTGTCTGCGATCACATTGATATCCCCTATTATGCCGTTAATTTTGTCGAAAATTACAGAAAACAAGTTTTTACCCAGTTTATTGCTGATTTTCAAAAAGGATGGACACCTAATCCTGACATTTTATGCAATCGAGAAATCAAATTTAAAGTCTTTTTAGAAAAAGCCTTAGAATTAGGCGCTGATTTTTTGGCAACAGGTCACTACTGTCAAAATCTTATCCTTGATAAAGGATCGCCATCTTTAGTTAAAGGGATAGATCACAATAAAGATCAAACTTATTTCCTTTACACACTCAACCAACAAATTTTACAGCAGGTGCTTTTCCCTGTTGGAGGGTTAGAAAAAAGCCAAGTGCGAGATATAGCTCGTAAACATCGATTAGTGACTGCCGAAAAAAAGGACAGCACTGGAATATGCTTTATTGGAGAAAGAGATTTTCGCTCGTTTCTCAGCCAATATGTGGCTATTCAACCCGGCGTTTTTCAAACATTACAAGGAAAAAATGTGGGAAAGCATATGGGCACAGCTTATTACACCTTAGGTCAAAGAAAAGGGTTAGGTATTGGTGGTGCGGGAGAAGCTTGGTTTGTGGTAGGTAAAGATCACGAACGGGGGATTGTTTTTGTAGAACAAGGAGCCAATCATCCAGCCTTATACTGTGATGAACTCATAGCTACCGATTTATCATGGGTTGCTGAAGCTCCCCTTCTTCCCTATACCTGCCAATCAAAAGTTCGTTATCGACAAATCGATCAGTTCTGTACGATTCAACGTATTGAAAATGGGAAAGCTTTTGTAACATTCGATCGCCCTCAAAGAGCCGTCACACCTGGTCAATCGATTGTCTTTTATATAGGTAATATTTGTCTAGGAGGAGGGGTCATTCAACAACCGGGACCTACTTATTATGATCAGAAAAAGTCCTTGCCTCACCAGAGCCCAAGAGATAACTAAAAATTATGTTCTTTCTGGTTTGGAATTTTGGCAAGGAGTAAGAAACCTATTCGACTAATTCTTCAAAAAAAATTTACTCTCTTTTTATTTTTCTACCCATCTTCTTGTTGTTTGCAAGCCATGAACGAAATAGTGAAGTTTAATTAGCCCCCTTTCAGCTTTGTTAACACTCTTTACAAGCTGTACATTTCTGAGGGATTTGAAACAAATAGAAATAATTTTCTATGGATTTTATTCCACATAAACAAAAAATTAATGCAACCAAAAATAGTTTTTTTGATAAATGATGCATCTTCACCTCTTAAAATTTAAGTATATATTCAAATTAGGAATTACATTCTCCGCAAACACCATGAAGAGTCACCTCACATTTTACTAATTGAAAACCTTCTGGAATGTGAGAAGAAGTATGAACAGCACTTTCTTCCACATCAAATAAGCGATTACAGGATTGACATAAAAAATGGTGGTGTTCTTCTAAACCATTATATTCATAGCGAGAGGGTTGCCCAGGTAGCTGGACTACAACTAAAATTTTTTCTTCCATTAACATTTTTAAATTTCGATAAATTGTCGCTAAATTAATCGTTGTTAATTCTTCTAATTCTTGAGCACTTAAAGGGCGTTTAACTTGTTTAAAACAATTTAAAATCGCACATCGTTGTCGCGTCATTCTTTTCATTGCCAACCGATATTTAAGTAAAGTTAGTAAACACAAAGGATTAGAATTCCTTATTGCTATTAATAATGCATTTGCAATAACATTACTGCTTTACTGTTTTTCTTGAAACAATTTTTTAAAAAAGGAGCATACTATGTGTGGTGGGGGTGCATGCGTTGGACTAGAAACATTTAAACCTGAAATTAAAATTAAAAAATTTCAAGCCGGTACCCAAGAAGCCCGTGTATCTCTTTATTTGAAACCTAAAGAGCCTTCCCGTCGACTACTTTATGCATTTCAAAACATCGCTTCAGCAGAAAAAATTGCAATTATCGTCAACGAGACCTTCCATCTATTTAATCGCCTTTTAAAATTGTATGCGACTATAGAAACATATGATTTTTTTAAGAGTCTTCATGACGGTGCCCATGTTTTACACGAGGGGTTGCATGGGGTTAGCGTCCTGAGCGATTTGTTAAACATTGCAAATGGAACTTTTATCGTACTTACCAAACAACGGGGAAATCATCCCCCATTTATTGATATCGCTAAAACAGCTGCACGGGTTTCTCATTTTATCGCTCATGGATTATTTACAACATCATTACTTGGTAGACTCAAAGTTCTTTCTTTAGATAAATGGGATCAACGACTAGCCTTGTTCAGCTCTGCTTTAACCTTACTCGGCTATACGATTCATATAACAAATCTTATTTGGAAGCATTTTTACTCCTCGCAACAACATGAACATTATTTTCAATCAGATTTAATCATTCAAAGTAGTGGACTATTGGTTGAATCCGTTTTTATGCTTTCAGAACTCAACATGATTCCAACAAAGTTAGAATTTTCTTTTTTGAAAATAAGATCTATCGTCATGTTAATTCAGAGTTTAAGTGTTTTAAATCGCTTGCATCCTGAAAAACAAAAAATTCGCTTAACATTTCCCCATCTCAATTTCCCTCCTGCTACTTAATGAGAATTGAAGTACAACGATTAAAAAATAGTTTTTAAAGTTACTTTGCAAAATTTTTCCAAGGCAACCTTAAAAACTATTAATTTTATCAATAAGTAAACGAAGGAGACCAAAATATTTTCTATTATGTTCAAAAGCGATCCTAGGTAGCTCTAAATGATCTGTTTCTTCTTGGAGAGGTTTGGTAAGATACATTTTTCCCTCTTTTAAAAGTGAGGAAAATTCTTGATTTAATTGATCTACCTGCTGATCTGTGAGTGTACTCAATAAACGAATGACTAAAACATCTTTGACATAACGACTTGAGTGATAGCGACGATAAAATTGCTGAATATGGGCAACAGCATCATTCACCGATGAAGAAAGGTAAAATAAATTTAAATCCTCCGGACTGATCCATCCATTAGCTAATAAATTTTGACATAGGTAATCTTGCCAGGCTCGCCAGTAGGATCCATTTTCTCCTTCTATAAGAACAACGGGTAGAATATTAGCTTTTCCAGTTTGCATTAAAGTCAACACTTCAAATAATTCATCCTGGGTACCAACTCCCCCTGGAAAAGCGGCTATCGCGTCCGAATGACTCAAAAACATTAATTTCCGTGTAAAGAAATAACGAAAGTTAATTAATTTTGGATCTCCGGCTAGAAGTGAATTGGAAGGAGACTCAAAAGGTAGACGAATAGATAAACCAAAGCGGGATTCTTTTTCTGCTCCTTCCAGTCCAGCTCTCATGATTCCATCAGCAGCTCCAGTAATACAAACCCAGTTAAGGTTAGCCATAGCTGCTCCAAAAAATTTAGCAGCTTGATAATCGGGATGGGATTCAGGTGTTCTAGACGAACCAAAAATACTAATTCGTTTATTTACCGGATATTTATTAAATACACGATAAGCATACCGCATCTCTTTAAAAGCACGCGTCATTAATTTAAGTTGCCCCAGTGCAAACCCTTCTTGACCCATCCTTAAACTTGTTGCAATAATTTGTGCTATTAATACCGATTGAAATGATTCCGGGTCTGCTCCAATAAATTCTATTAACTCATGAATTTTTTGTTGTAGCTTTTCTTGAAGCAAATTTTCTTCACTATTAATTAATAAATCGCCTTTGAGCAACTCTTTGTCTACATTTTCCATTAGAGAACCCTTTAATTATAATCAACAATCTTCGAGAGCATCAAAAATAGATACTTAATGAAATTTACTTATATGCTCATTCATGAATTTTTTTAGAGGTAAATTTCAATGACAGCTATTAACTCGACGCCTAATGACTTCATTTTCTCATTTATTTTTAATATTTGGTACTTTGGATTATTTCTTAGAATTGTTATGATGGCGGTTGCCTAGTGAATCCATTTTCTTATTTATTTTAATATTTGATACTTTGGGTTATTTCTTAGGAAGATTTTAATAATGATTAAAATTTATTTGGAGGTAGTGTTATGGATCGTGATGTTCAACCTCGCCGCTCTCTTTTTCGTCTCCCCTCTTCTTTACCTAATTTGTGGGATGAAATGGAAGATAAAATGAATCGTTGGATGGGATGGGAGGCCGATTCTGGAATTAGCATTTCAGAAGATGATTCTAATGTTTATGTAGAAGCTCATTTACCAGGTCTCAAGTCTGACGAAATAGACATTTCTTTTTATCAAAATACAGTTTGGATCAAAGGGGAAAAAAAACAAGAAGAGGTTTATAAAGACCGCAAATTTTATAAACGGTCTAAAACTTCTTATTTTTATCAAATAGATATTCCTACTCAAGTCGAAGAAAGCACAGAACAAGCCTGCTTCAAAGACGGAGTATTAACCATCACTTTTAAAAAAAATCCCCGTTTACAAGCACGAAAAATTGCACTCTCAGATAGTAGCGAACAAAAGACCGTGTAAAACAAATTCATCACTCAACTAGATTCTTGTTTTGAAAGACAAGAATCTAGGTAATAGATGAAAAATTCTACACTGAGTATTTAAGAAATGATATAGTCATTGTTGAAATGACAATTGTAAGCAACAAAATTTTCTATCCCTAAGCCTGACTGCTCTTGTTTAAAAATTGACATTTCCTCAGAACATATAATTAATATCCAAATTTTTAGAAGCGATAACTCTATTTCTTACAAGAACCCTTTCTTAAAGGATTACCTATGGGATGGCGCCCATTTTTTGTCATTTTAACAATCATTACTATTTTTCTATCTACCCTCCCCTCCCTTACCGCTATTCCAACTGTTTTAGTAAGCGTCGCTCCCCACCAATTTTTTGTGGAAAAAATTGCGAATGATACAGTTCATGTCCAATTAATGGTCCCTGCAGGGGCCAGCGCTCATACTTATGAACCGTCACCTAAGCAGATGCTAGGAGCTTGTCAAGGAAAGCTTTGGTTTCGCATCGGCGAATCTTTTGAACAAAGAGCTATTCAATCGTTAACTAGCCATAATCCAAACCTTAAAATTGTCGATCTGCGCCAAGGGCTCGATCTCATTCATCAGGATAAACAGACTCAATGCCATTGCTGTTCGGGATCTGAAGATCTCCATTTTTGGTTGAGTGCTCGACTAGCTCAAATTCAAGCAAAAACAATTGCTGATGCATTAATCGAAGCCTTTCCTGAATATAAAAAATTGTATGTCAGAAATTTGAAGATATTTCAGCAAGAGCTTCAAGAACTTGATCAAACAATCCTAGAACTTTTTAAAACATCTTCCATCCATTCAGTTCTTGTTTCTCACCCAGCGTACGGATATTTTTGTAGAGATTATCATCTTCAACAATATTCTGTGGAGCTAGAAGGGAAAGATCCAACTCCTCAACAAATGACTAAGCTTTTAATTTGGGCTAAAGAACACAATATACGGACAATTTTTGTACAGCCCCAATATAATAATAAAGCTGCTCAGCTTGTAGCTGGAGAAATAGGTGCAAAAATCAGGCTATTAGATCCTTATTCTAAACTATATTTTAAAAGTATGCTTGAAATCGCTCATGCTTTTGCCGGAGAATAATACCTATTTATGTTGCCAATTATTAAAGTTGATCACCTCACATTTTGCTACGATAATTCCACTATTCTTTCTGATATTTCCTTCGAAGTAAATCCTGGAGAATTCATTGGCATTATAGGACCAAATGGTGGAGGCAAAACTACCCTTTTAAAATTAATTATGGGTTTTTTAAAACCAGAAAACGGTAAAATTGAAGTATTTGGTAAAAACCCTATTGCACAAAGTTTCCAACAACTTGCTTACGTCCCTCAGTCAATTCGATTTGATAGAGAATTTCCCATTTCAGTTTTTGAAGTCGTTTTATCTGGGCTTCTATCCCAACTTCCTTGGTATGGGCACTTTTCCAAAAAAGCCAAATTGGCGGCTTATGAAGCTCTTGAAAAGGTTGGATTAAAAGAATTCAGCCGAGAATCTTTCGGTACTCTTTCTGGAGGACAAACGCAAAGAGTTTTAATTGCAAGAGCTCTTGTTTCCAAACCCCGTTTGCTACTTTTAGATGAGCCTACAGCTAGTGTTGACAGCCGTGCAGAAGCTGATATTTATGCGTTATTAAAAGAATTGAAAGGCTCTATGACAATTTTGATGGTTACGCATGATCTACAAGCAGCGATTGGGCAAGTTGAAAGGTTACTTTGTATTCAAAGATATGTTTTTTCTTTGCAGCCTGAAGAGGTGTGCGAACATTTCACAGTGGGCCTTTATCATACTCCTCTTATCCCAACCAAACAAACATCTACTTTTTTCTGATTTTCAATTAAGGTAACTATGCCAACATTTTTTGAAGCCATCATGACCCATTCTCTACTCTTCTCAGCCTTATTAGCAGGGTTTGCTGCCTCAATTGTCAGTGGTATTATCGGCTCTTATGTTATTGTAAAAAGAATTGTGTTCATTGCGGGAAGTATTTCACATTCAGTCTTAAGTGGGATTGGTCTGTGTATTTGGTTAGAGAGAACTCAAGGGATCCATTGGGCTTCTCCTTTACTTGGAGCGTTAACTGCCGCTATTTTATCGGCATTGATCCTAGGCTGGATTCATTTATACTATAGACAAAGAGAAGATTCTGTGATTGCCGCCATTTGGTCAATTGGAATGGCTATTGGCATTCTGTTTATTTCTCAAACCCCTGGCTTCAATGTAGAGTTGACTAATTTTTTGATTGGCAACATTTTATGGGTTTCCCAGACAGATCTTTATATTCTTTGGGGATTGGATATTTGCACGATTTTGCTTGTTTTATGTCTCCACAAGCGATTTTTAGCGATTTGTTTTGACGAGGAACAAGCTCGCTTACAAGGGCTTCCTGTTAATGGTCTTTACTTATTACTCCTGATTTTAATTGCTATCTCAATTGTTTTGCTTATTCAAGTTGTAGGAATTGTTTTGGTGATGACAATGCTGACGATCCCCGCAACAATTGCCAACTTACTTACGTCTAGCCTTTCAAAAATGATGCTATTGGCAATTTTTTTCAGTAGCTTATTTTGTTTAACAGGAAATAGCGTTGCTTATTATTTTGATTGGCCCACAGGAGCGACGATTGCTTTGATTGCAGGAATTGCTTATATCTTTAGTTTAACGTTTTTTCAGCTTCGCAAACACCTACCCCTAACTTTACTGAGGGCAAAAAAAAAGGACTTTGAACATAAAGTTCAAAGTCCCTGATACGGAAAGAGAGGGATTTGAACCCTCGATACCCTTTAGGGGTATGCGTCCTTAGCAGGGACGTGCTTTCGGCCGCTCAGCCATCTTTCCAAATTTTCTATTACGAAAACGACTATCCTAATATTCATCTGGTTTTTATGCAAGTATTGTTTCCAAAATGATTAAGAAGACAGAAAGTTTGGACCTACAAACATAAAACCCCAACCTATGATTGGGGTTTAAAAATTAGTGGGTTAAGAAAAAAATTTTCTTACTTTAAAGGAACTTTAAAATAAAAATTAGAACTTGTATCGTTATTTGAAGGATAGGAATAATAGTAAGAAGGTGAAGAATAATAATAACTATTTCTATGATACCCTAAGCCATATCCCAAACCAAAACTTCCTAAACCGTATCCATAATAGCCATTACGCCAATGTCTACTCTGGTGATCATGATGATGACCTCCATGATGTTTTTTTCCGTGATATCCACCATGATCGCTACTATGATGATGACCTCCATGATGTTTTTTTCCGTGATATCCACCATGATCGCTACTATGATGATGTCCTCCCCCGTGTCCATGCCCTCCTTTTGCATTTACAAAATTAAAAGGTAGAAGAAATAAAGTTAGAAAAATTAATCCAACGACTCTCAATTTCAAGGTGCGGTACATAAGGCCCCCTTTTATATTTTTTTAATGAACTATCTCACTATTTTGCAATAATCATGCCAAATTATTTTATTTAATTTTTATCTAAATTAACCTAAATCACATATCAATATTATAATTATAAAATATTTTCCTATTTTAATTTAATTTATCAAAAAAAATGTATTCATTAATGAAATAGTAATCAGTTTTTGTATAAACTATTTAAATTTTTACTAGAAATATTAAGTTTTTTAGGAGTAAGGGATTTATGCTATTAATAAAAACAACGTTAGTTTTAGTAAAATTGCAGGGATGAGAAATTTTGTTGAGGGATATCCAAAAGGACAAAGCATCTAGCAATATTTCTCGGAAATATATTAAGTGATTACCCATTCTTAAATAAAAACATTTATCAATAGTTTTCATAAAACGGGGGCATTATTATCCGTTATAATTTACTTAAGACAATTAATTATATTGCCGATGCAAAATGGTTTAACTATTTTATTTGATATTTCACATTTTTTTCAATCACTCATCAATTCCTAATTTGTGAGATAGTACCTCACCTGATGGAAACTGACAAATTAATGAACAATCCATAGTTGCTTTAAAAGACATATAGAAAAGCGAAGTACTTTCAAAATTCTTTTATAATTCTGTCAAAAGTATGTGTTTGCTTACATTGTATGAAGATAGTCTTTACTCTTGAATAGGTCGAATGATAACTCTGGCTTGTCGTCTGTTAAATAAATACAGAAAAATCCATTGTATCATCACTAATAGACGATGGCCAAAACTGACTAAATAAAGAATATGAATAAAACACCAAATCAACCAAGCTAGAAAACCAGAAAATTTAAAATTACCTAAGATAGCTACAGCTCTTCCCCGCCCAATGGTTGCAATCATTCCTTTATCCCAATATAAAAATGGCTTCCGATTTGAAGGTAATATATTTTTTTTGATTAAGTTTGCTACATAATGTCCTTGTTGGATTGCAACAGGTGCTATTCCAGGTAAAAACTCATTTTTAGAAGACACCACAGCAGCAGCATCTCCGATGACAAATACATTTGTAAATCCAGGAATCGTTAAATCTGGCTGAACCTTTACTCTTGATTGTTTATCTAAAGGAACGCCTAAATTTTTAACTAGCGGAGAAGCTTCATTCCCCGCAGCCCAAACAACTGTAAAAGCAGGTAAAAATTTTTCATTCATATAAACACCTTGATTTGTGACTTGAGTCACAAAAGTATTTAAGAGTACTTCTACACCTAATTGCTTTAAATCTTCTAAAGCTCGATTTGCTAATTCTCTAGGAAAACTTGGAAGAATTTGTTGGCCTTCTTCTATCAAATAAATTTTAGAATTGGTGGGATTAATAGATCGAAAATTTTTGAATAGGGTGCGGTGAGCAAATTCCGCCATCGAACCCGCCATTTCAACACCTGTTGGCCCCGCTCCTATGATTACAAAGCTTAAAGATGATTGAACAGCTTCTCGATTTTCACATCTCTCTGCTTTTTCGAATGCCATTAACATCTTTTCTCGAATACGAAAAGCATCTGCCACTGTCTTTAATCCTGGTGCAAAATGTTCCCAGTTATCATGTCCAAAATAGGTATGCCTTGCCCCAGGAGCAAGAATTAAATCATCATAATAGAATTGTTGTCCGTCAACGGCTTGTATGTATTGGTTTTCGAGATTAATTTTCTCAATTTCAGCCATCAAAACTCTGACATTGGACTGATTTTTTAAAATTTCTCTTAAAGGGGTGGTAATATTTTCAACAGATAATGCTGCCGTCGCTACTTGATATAATAAAGGTTGAAAAACGTGGTGATTAGTTCGATCAATTAATAAGATTTCTACCTGGGCATTTTTGAGAGATCGGACAGTATTCAATCCTCCAAATCCTCCCCCTACAACAATTATTTTACGCATTTATCTAACCTTTTTTCAAATAGACTTTAGATACGGAATGATTTATGGTGATAACCATCTAAGCTTGGAATTTTTTTATCCAAAAGTAGTATTTGAAAAGATTAAACCGAAGAAAATAGCCATTGCTACTTTTAAAGTTCTATCCTTTCAATATGTGTAAACAAAAATTAACTTTCAGAAAAGAAACTTCTTGTCATCATAGATGAAAGAAATTTCTGCTCATACCTATTTATTTTAAAGATTAACATTAAAAATTGCCATGACAGAAGCTAACGTTAAAGTTAAAATTGCTCCACACTCTAAAGAATCAGAAATGATGGTTATTGGCTGCATGCTGACAAGCATCAATAGTCTGAATATTGCATCTGATTCTCTCGATGACTCTGACTTTTATTTTAATGAACACAAAATCATTTTTCAAATCCTTAAAACTGCTTATAAAAAAGATAAGCCAGCCGATATTCATCTTGTCGCCGAGGAACTCAAACGTGTAGAAAAACTAAGTGCTGTCGGTGGTGTTTCTTATTTAGCTACTTTAGCTCAATATGCCGGAACGTCGGCTTTTATTGAAGAGTACGTTGAACTTGTCAAAAATAAATCGATTCTCCGACGCATGATTCATGCTGCTCAGATAATTGAAAAAAGTGCTTTAGAAGAATCACAAGATGTTCAAGTTGCTTTAGATGAAGCTCAACAACTTTTTTTTCAAATTGGCCAAACCTCTAATCCTACATCAGGACTCATTCTTCAAGATATTTTTTCCGGATTAAAATCTGAATCGGGACTTCCTTATTTAAAAGAATTACAAGAAAAACAAGAGAGGTACGCTCAACGAGGGCCAGAAGATTCGGGAATTAGTGGAATTCCCTCTCATTTTATTGATTTAGATAAAATGATTAATGGTTTAAATAACTCAAATTTAATGATTTTAGCCGCCCGCCCAGCAATGGGAAAAACTTCTTTTGCCATCAATATTGCTGAAAATGTGTGTTTTAAAAATAAAATTCCTGTCGGTATCTTCTCTTTAGAAATGTCAGCTGAACAGCTAGTTCATCGCATTGTTTGTTCACAAGCAGAAGTCCAATCCGATAAAATTAAAACGGGTGCTTTAGATGGAGTGGAATTTCAACGCATTGTTAGCTGCGTCAATGACATGCAAAACCATGTGATGATCATTGATGATCAAGCAGGTTTAAAAATTACCGACTTAAGAGCCCGTGCCCGAAGAATGAAAGAAAGTCATGGAATTGGGCTTCTGATTATTGATTACCTTCAACTGCTTTCGGGATCGGGTTCTAATCGCACCTCAGAGAATCGACAAAACGAAATTTCAGAAATTTCCCGTATGCTCAAAAACTTAGCACGCGAATTAAACATCCCTATTATTTGTTTGTCTCAATTATCAAGAAAAGTGGAAGAACGCCCTGGACACCGCCCCATGATGAGTGACTTACGAGAAAGTGGAAGTATCGAGCAAGATTCTGATATTGTGATGTTTCTCTTAAGACGCGAATACTACGATCCTAACGACAAACCAGGAATGGCCGAGTTGATTGTCGCTAAAAATAGACATGGAAGTGTAGGTAGTGTCAATTTAACCTTTCGAAAAGAATTTGCACAATTTGCAAATTACTCTCCTGTTCGCTACGATCCTTCTCAAATTGATTCAGAAACTGAGCAAGCATTCAGTCATTTTTCCCCCTCATCTTAATGAAAAGAAAAACTAACTGATAAAAGCTTGCATCATAAATCATCTTATTTTAATCTTTTCGCTTCTTTGGAGGGGTGTCCGAGTGGCTTAAGGAGCACGCTTGGAAAGCGTGTGTACGTTAAACACGTACCGTGGGTTCGAATCCCACCTCCTCCGACACTTGGGATGATCCGACACTGCTATAAGCCTATCAAACGGCTCATGCAGTGTTATGATTGCCTTTTTGGCCTTCATTTTTAAGTTCGAAAATAAGAAATTAAGAATTTGCCGTTTTTCTTCCACTTTCGAACCTTCATAGAGTTCTCTTGTAAGTTGAGCTAAATTCAGGACAATTTTGGCAGTAATAAGAATTGCTTTATCAGCATCCACGTGAATTGCCACCAAAGAGATAATCTCTTGCTGCCGCTTCTTGTATTCATCCAAGTTTTTTCGTAAATATCCCCATTGATTTTCCATCTGAATGCCCATCAACTAGCTTAGAAATTCGATTCTGAGCTTAGATCCAACTCTTTTCTTAGGTTTTCATGAGTTTGCTTATAAAATTCTTGTTTCGCTTCAAAGCGATTTTTTTAAATAGTTAACAATTCCATCATGTTATTTCAAGTTTTTTCACACTCATTTAGGTCGTTGCTTTTTCTAAAAAAACTGAAACCCTTAGCCGCTTTATCAATTGATGAATCAGTAAACCTTTTTCAAAACTCTTCTCAAAGAATTCAAGTTTGTGTAAGCATGGCTATTAAATCAGTGAGCGAAATTATACATAACGACCGCCCATTTGTTTTAATCAAAAATCAGCTGAGTGAGCAGAGACAGTTCTAATCCTTACATTTTCAAGGAATTCAATAATTTGTTTGATGTTTATGTTTTCAAATATTTTATTTATTTTAAAAGTGTCTTCCTTAACTGATATTTCACCGATTTCTTTAGCCTGATCTAGTGATTCATTCATTCCGCATTCTTTTGCCAGCAAATCAAATTTTACATCCCAACCGTGTGGAGGTAATGGAAGAGTGGTTGGCAAACTATGAGTATTTCTTCTATGAAATACTTTGCTCAGGTTATCTCTCACAACAGCTTCACTAACAGACCCCTCACGAATCAATAACATCATATCAACCAGATCCTTGACACGGGTGTTAAATCGATCTGTACGAGGTAGAGTATATGCATGCAATTTCTCAGCGAATTGCTGTTCTTTTGAAATGGCATAAATTATCGCTGAAGAAATGCCAGCAAACTCAAACCAGTCTTCTCCGATAATTTTTTCTGCAGGCCCTACCAAAATATCCCCAATGCCAATATCCATATGAAATTTTACAAATGGCCTGCCATCCATGATTGCTTCTACTGGAAAGCGAAAACTACCTTCAGGTGCACCATCAAGTTCCTGCATTGCTGGGCGAAAAGTAAATGTAAAATAATCTCCAAGCTCAATATGAGATTCTTTTTGTAGCATTGTCATGAGGAATTCTGATTCAGAGAATGCGTATAGTTGCAAAGGAAGAGTTAGATCAATATCTTTAGTGGCACGGGCGTGCGCAAATCGCATTTCCAAAGCATACCCACCCTTCAGAACCCATGTATTACTGCCATTAACAAAAAAAACGAGCTAATAAACGCTCAAAGGCAACCTTTCTTCTTAAACGTTGAAGATCGATATTGGTTGCTTGAGATATGTTCATTAGTCTGCTCTCGAGACTTTTCCGAAAAGCTGATGCCGTTTTAAATATTTTACTCATGTGCTGCTTCCATCATTTTTAGGAGTTTTGCAATTACTTTAGCAGGATATCTTTGATTGGCTTCAATGATATGTTTTGTTATTAATCCCTTTTTCTTGGCATCCTGGACAGCCTGCACTAGTAAATCCTCAGCTAGCACACCAGCTTCTATGACGTCAATCAAAGCTCGTAACGGAGTGATAACTTTATAACCTTGCTTCATCACAATTTCATCGGGCTGTAACTTCACTCTATGCAAAATTAAAATCTCAGGAATTTTTGCCATTCTTCTGAATCCCAATGGGACCGTCATATGTAATTTTGATGGCATGTTATCCGAAAGCTCATAGAGATCAAGGGCCGTGTAATGGGAATAGACTCCTTGAGGGACATTCAATCGATTTCTAGACCACAGGAACCAAAGAACAAGTTCCTCCCTTTCTCCTACTGGATATTTAGCAAGTCGGTATATACCCCTAAAAACTTTTACCCAATCACCTACTTTCACATGATAAGCGTGATTTTTGTCACTAAAGCCAGCAATAATCGCTTGTTGAAAGGTGAAATATCCTTGCTGGCTTTCTGCTATCTCAAAAAGTTCTGCCTCTGGCTTTTTCATATATCCCCTAATATTTAAGGGTTTTATACAAAAAACTAATTTAACCTGTCAAGAAGATGGAAATTAAGTGTAAAGGAGCTAAGCTTATTAAAACTTTGATAAATAAGCGATATGTAGGTAGAATAGCTCTTTAATATGGAGTATGTTATGTCAATAGGCACTGAAATCTGCAATTTTTACAGGGACGTTATAGCACCGCTAGAAATAACGGTTAATTCCCAGGGAGCTGTCAAAAAGGTTTCTCCTATTTCTAGATTGAATTTTAATACTGGTGCGGGGCTTGCAATTCTCTTTCTTGTGCAAAAGATTGCTCAATCCATCTTTTTTCTTGCAGGTTCTGTTGTGACTCTCGGACTTCACGAAGGAATGAGAATTTCTTTATTGAAAAATGCTAAAGAGGGACTAGTATATGCTGGAGCTATTCCTTTAGGGAGTGTAGGCATTTTCTTTCCTCAAACTATCAATCAAGCAGTTCTTCAAATTCCTTCTGAAGGATTAATTACACCTCTCAAACTTTAATTTATTTATCTGTTTTAATACATCCTGGCATTCTTTTACCGCTAATCTTTGAAGGAAAATAGTGATTTTCTCTCCAGCCAAAAGTTCTGAATCTGACCAGCCGCCTTCCTGCTTTTTTAATGCCTCAGCAGTTTATTTTCTAATCAATACATTTAAAATTAGCCCTAAGCAGCAAAAGGTAGAAATTCTCCCACGAGGTTACCAAATTCCCGCCAGGGAAAAGTTCGAAGACCGTCCCATATTTCCCGATCTTTTTAAGCAAATATTGTTTACAATTCACTTTTCTTTGCAAAAACTAAATTTACAAAAAATTAATCAAGTAAAAAAACTTTTAGGTATATTGGCCATTTTTTGTAGCATATTCAGTCTTTTTATGAAAAATATGAATAAGCTCCAAGTAAAATAATTAGCATCCAAACGATTCTATTTTCTTCAATACACTATTAACCTTTTTTGTAACGCTAGTTTTAGCTTAGTATAACGCTTTAGATTAAGCAATAAGACTGAAAATACGACTCATATCTTGTTCCAAAGCTACATGCTTTCTCTTCTAAGTAACAGAAACTCACGAAAAGTAATTTAAGGCTGTTGATATGCAGTATTTTTTTTCGCTTAACTAACAGGAATTTTTCAACTTTATCAAGTTTGATGTATAATTAATTGAATTTAATTGTGCACTTATGTACATATTTGACAAAAAGAATCATTAATGGCTTTTGCAAGACTTGAAAATTTATTTAAACTTAATCGGACTAATTGTTTAAAATTTGCCCAGAAAACTTCAATTGGATTTAAATCAGGTGAATAGGAGGGAAGAAATAAAATTTCTACATCCGGCTTGTTCAAGCAGATATTTGGTTTTTTTGGACTTGTGAAAAGGTGCATGATCCATGATAATCACCTGTCCAGTTTTAAGTTCCGGAATGAATATTTTTTCTAACCATGTATTAAACAAGATAGGATGACATGTTCCTGTATAGCAAAAAGGAGCAAAAATTTTAGATTGGCATTTAGCTGCTATCAAGCTTTCCCTTGCAAAACGATGGCCAGATACGGCTGAATAAACTTTCTCTCCTCTATAAGCTTGCCCATGATGACGTTGTAGACACTCATTAATTCCACTTTCATCAAGATAAACACGATCTTCTTCTGCTATCTTTTCTCATTCTTTTTTAAATTCCTCACGTTTTTTCTCATCTCTTTCTTTGTAAAATAAGGCCTTTTTTTTAAAGTGATTTTAAGTCTTTTACAAGCATAGAATATAGAGGAAGGATCGACATTAAATTCTTTCGCTATCTCTTTCAAATAACTATCAGGATATTTTTCAATATAGCTCTTTAGTTGGTCATGATCAATTTTAATTGGATGTCTTTTTCTTGGTTTGTCTTCTAAACATCCATTCCTTTGGCGCTTCAGCCAGTTAAACACTGTTCTTAATGCTACACCGAAAACTTGTCTGACTTCTTCTGCAAAATGTCCAGTTTCTAAATAGTTGAGTGCTTTTTGCCTTAAATCTTTGGAATATGCCATAACTTTTTTAACTCAAACTATATTTATATGCATGATTAAATTCAATTAACTATAGGTACTCAAAGAAATTGAAGACTGATCTGTAAAGAGCTTCAATTGAATTTAATATTCATCGTCTTTATAGATTTATCAAACAACATCAACATCATACTCTAAAAGCTGAGAAACTTAAATAAATAGAAAAAAATAGAGATTCGATTGCTTGAACAGGTGAACATTGAGAAATTACTAGTCTCCCCCCCTTTAAGGGCGATAAGTTAAAATTAATATGCATTTAATCAAAATAGCCTGTTGATATAATTTCCTGAGCTTTTTGAATAAGTTCAACTTTAGAAGTTGCAGCCTAGCTTGCATTTTATTGTCACGATATAATTCTCTACTGTTCGTTTAGATAATTTAAGCTTTGTAGCGATATAATGAGCCGGATAACCATTTGATAGAAATTTAACGAGATCGATTTCTCGAGGAGTTAGTGAAAAAATTTCATTGAAACCCATTTTCTTCATAAATTCGTCTTTCTTATTAGGAACAACCTGTATTGTAGGCTGTTCATAGAATAGCGAACCAAATTGTTTAGAAAGGTTAACTGGATGATCATCTATTAGGTCAAAAATTTTTTTATTTTCTTTTCTAAATTTTTTAATAAAAAAGCGTAAAGCTGGTAACTCGTTTAATAATCTTTGCTCAGCATAAGGATCATTAAAGTGAGTAGCAAATCCATACGCTTCCACCCCTTCAGTTGTGTTATAAATTAGATTAAGGTTAAAATTAATTTGAAAATCGTTCCAAGCAACGTCTAAAACTTTTTTATAGTTTTTATCAACATTTGTTTTCATTAAATTAATCCCTTTTTGCAAATGATCAGGATGACGTAAACAAGAAAAATAACTTAGCATATTATTATCAAAACAAAATTCATTCCATGCAGAATGTGTTCCTAAATAAGAATAATCACCCGAAAAAGTAATTTTATAATACCAAAAATGGTTAATCCCAAAGCTATGTAAAGGCATGACCGTTTTTATCATTTGATTATAATAGGGAGAAGAAGAGACTTTTCTTAACATTTCTTGAAATGGTTTCATTTTTTAAAAATTTAAATTGTTACTAACCTGAATTTTGGGTTTTTAGGCAGCCATTAACAATAAGCGATGCTGCTCTGCTAAGTTTATCGATGGCTTTTTAGGTTGGTGAGTATAAGCAATAATCCCAGCTAATAGATTAATTAAAAAATTTCCGGCAT
>NZ_BCPZ01000344.1:0-241 GCF_001950615.1 Candidatus Protochlamydia sp. W-9 | reverse complement strand
AGATAGTGTAGTCACGAGACTTCCGCCCATATAGCAATACATCTAATATGGACTGCAGCCAAGAATGAGGCTGTGTTCTTTGCATAACGGGTCGCTATTCCTCTCCAGCGCTTCAAATGTAAAAATGCATTTTCCACCAAATGCCTTAACTTATAGAGATCTTTATCGTATTCTCGACCAGTTATGCGATTCTTTCGTGGAGGAATCACCACTTGCATTCCCTGACTTATAGCTTGCTCAA
>NZ_BCPZ01000343.1:0-2448 GCF_001950615.1 Candidatus Protochlamydia sp. W-9 | reverse complement strand
GAGAGGTGTATTATGCAAGTTAAACATTTAGTTCAACATGGAAATAGTAAAGCCATTGTCATTGACAAATCAATTTTACAAGCTGCAGGGCTTGACGAAAATTGTTTGTTTCAAATAGTTGTAGATTCAAATACAGGTATTACTATTCAATCGGTAAAACCAGTAAACAGCAAATTTGAAGAAGCTAAGAAATATGTTTTTAATGAATATGCTGAACTTTTCAAGAGATTGTCTGATCGATGATTTTTTTATCTGTCGAAGAGGTGATTTTGATTCATGATCATCTCGTTTCTGAATACGGAGGTCTACATGGTATTAGAGATATGGGACTTCTTGTATCTGCTATAGAAATGCCAAAGACTACAATGTTTGGTGAGTATCTACATGAATCAATATTTGACAAAGCTTCTGCATATCTTTTTCACATCGTTTGTAATCATGCTTTCTTAGATGGGAATAAGAGAACAGGTGCTGCTGCAACTTTAATTTTTTTGAGCCAAAATGATCGTAAAATAAAATACGACATGCGTGAATTCGAGGAAATGGTTTGTAAAGTAGCTCAAGGATTATTTTCGAAAGAAGAAATTAGTAATTTCTTAAAACATCAAGACAAATAACTAGAAAGTTGATTGATCTCACTGAAGACTTTTCATTGGTTTTCAATTGCAATTTGTGATTAGTCGGCTTAAGATGAGTGTTGAGCATAAGCATATTAAAATACTGTTTAATTGGACATATTCCTTTGCAAGCATTATGTTCAAGAGGTATATGAAAGGAAAATATAGAGGATAAATATGAAATCCAAAACGCACCTACCGAAAAAGAGCCACCACCTAAAGAAAAAAATCCAATCTAAAGGTGAAATCATGATTTTAGCTCAAATTTGTCCAGGTGCTTACGCCAAATTGTAAGCTTTAAAATATCAAATTGGCGATCCTCGTTTATTTTTAAAAAGGAATATAATCTAAGCAACAAAATTTGAATGATCAGCGTATAATTGGTACGTTAAGACGCACAATCGGGCAATTATCTGGTAAGCGTACAAAAGCCTGATTGCGAGGCAGAAATTGAATAGTAGTCTTGGTAATTAATTGTTGATACCGCGCTTGTTGATTTAAACTCACCCCATCTCGAATGTCATTGGCTCCATAAGACAGCTCTTTTTGATACTCTCTAATTTCTTGCTCTCCGAACATGTCGGCAAGGCGACCAGCATGGAGGGGTTTTTGCTCAGCAAAGACAATTTTAGTGGCAAAATTTCCAATTAACGTTTGAGCGACGGCTTGCCTGTAGATGGCTTCCAACTGGGCAGGACTTTGCAAAGCTAGAACGGCGCAGCCTCCATATTTACGACTTTCAGCCAGTAACATGTCTAAATCACGCAAACGATTTAAGGTCGGAAGCTCATCGATGATATACCAAAGCCTATGGTTAAAATCAGGAGATAGTGCTAATAGAACGCCAATTTAACGTAAGCTATCTTCCGGCTATATTCTGAGTGATCTTTATTGAAAAAAGGCCTCTTTTCTGTAGAAGATTTTGTTTTTCAGAACAAAAACTAATGAAAGAGGCCAAAATGAACGAGATAGAGATGATCAAACTGTTTTGTCTTGTGGATAATTTTTCTAATCAATTTCATTAAATGTGTTCCCAATTCATTAAATGTGTTCCCAAAAACAAATGGAGTATACGAAAAGAAAAATCCGCACAAAAACTTTTAGAAGACCTTTAAGTCAAGTACTAATGATTTTGCTTCTCTTTCATCGTTTTAATTACAGAACATTTAAACACTTCTACTTAAACCATGTAAAAAAACAACTTTAAAATATTTATTCCCTCATCTTGTTGGGTACTCAAGATTTGTTCAACTCACCTCTGAAGCATTTTTCCCTATGTTTTGCTTGATCCAAGAACATCAGGGTATCTGTGAAGGGATTTTATTTATAGACTCTACCATATTAACGCTTTGCCATGTCAAACGTGCCTCTTCCCATCGTGTTTTTAAAGGGCAAGCTAAATGGGGAAAAATAACCGTTGGCTGGTTCTTTGGATTTAAGCTCCATCTTGTGATTAATCACCACGCAGAAATTGTAGCATTTAAGTTGACAACTGGCAATATTGATGATCGCAAACCTGTTCCAGAAATGGTAGAAGGAATGAAAGGAAAAGCATTCGCGGATAGAGGATATATGTCAGAAAAACTGACTAGATAGTGTAGTCACGAGACTTCTGCCCATATAGCAATACATCTAATATGGACTGCAGCTAAGAATGAGGCTGTGTTCTTTGCATAACGGGTCGCTATTCCTTTCCAGCGCTTCAAATGTAAAAATGCATTTTCCACCAAATGCCTTAACTTATAGAGATCTTTATCGTATTCTCGACCAGTTATGCGATTCTTTCGTGGAGGAATCACCACTTGCATTCCCTGACTTATAGCTTGCTCAA
>NZ_BCPZ01000342.1:0-277 GCF_001950615.1 Candidatus Protochlamydia sp. W-9 | reverse complement strand
AAGCGGCTATAACTAATTAAGTTTGGAAATTCTTTAACTAAGTATTTGGTAACATACCCATAAAAGTGCTTAAATGTTCGATAATTTGATTGATGAAATAAAATGACAATTGTCATCATTTCTGGTATCGATAATTCAAGTTGAGGTCCTCGCTTTGTTTTGCCATGATCAATTAACTGTTTATTCCATTTCTGCTCAAAAGACTTCCAAAAATCATCCACACTACAATATAATTTGATTAAATCCATTTTGACCTCTCATGCATATTAAACATTAG
>NZ_BCPZ01000341.1:0-368 GCF_001950615.1 Candidatus Protochlamydia sp. W-9 | reverse complement strand
GATCGAGTGTATTGGCTTCTTCCATGCCGAAATAAAGCGATAAATCATTTAAAAGGTGATGGAGCAACTCCGTGTAGTTCTTTTTTAGGTCGATAATCTTCTCTTTAAAGGGGTGGCACCAAATCTGTTCATAGGTCTGCAGGCGATCCGTTAGCAGCTGTACTGCCTGACGCTTACGTCTGATTTCTTTTGTTTGTAGAGACTCTTCATTGAGATAGGTGCCCATTTGTTCTTGGTAAAGGACAAAGAGCTTAGGAGTGCTTTGATGAAAAGAAATCGTTTTGCGCAGCGTATTACTATGAGAATTAGAACGATACTCCTCTATTTTTTGCATCTGAGCCAATCCATCGGGGGTGTGGATAAGATCA
>NZ_BCPZ01000340.1:0-277 GCF_001950615.1 Candidatus Protochlamydia sp. W-9 | reverse complement strand
AAGCGGCTATAACTAATTAAGTTTGGAAATTCTTTAACTAAGTATTTGGTAACATACCCATAAAAGTGCTTAAATGTTCGATAATTTGATTGATGAAATAAAATGACAATTGTCATCATTTCTGGTATCGATAATTCAGGTTGAGGTCCTCGCTTTGTTTTGCCATGATCAATTAACTGTTTATTCCATTTCTGCTCAAAAGACTTCCAAAAATCATCCACACTACAATATAATTTGATTAAATCCATTTTGACCTCTCATGCATATTAAACATTAG
>NZ_BCPZ01000339.1:0-276 GCF_001950615.1 Candidatus Protochlamydia sp. W-9 | reverse complement strand
GTTAGAAAATTTTGTTTTCCAGAATAAAAACTCAAGAAAGAGGCCAAAATGAGTGAGATAGAGATGATCAAACTGTTTTGTCTTGTGGGTGATTTTTCTAATCAATTTCACCAAATGTGTTCCCAAAAACAAATGGAGTAGACAAAAAGGAAAATTCGCAAAAAAACTTTTAGAAGACCTTTAAGTGAAGTGCTAACGATTTTGCTTCTCTTTCATCGTTTCAATGACAGAACATTTAAACACTTCTACTTAAACTCTGTAAAAATAACTTTAAAA
>NZ_BCPZ01000338.1:0-143 GCF_001950615.1 Candidatus Protochlamydia sp. W-9 | reverse complement strand
TGGATTAGACAAAAAGGAAAATTCGCAAAAAAACTTTTAGAAGACCTTTAAGTGAAGTGCTAACGATTTTGCTTCTCTTTCATCGTTTCAATGACAGAACATTTAAACACTTCTACTTAAACTCTGTAAAAATAACTTTAAAA
>NZ_BCPZ01000337.1:0-156 GCF_001950615.1 Candidatus Protochlamydia sp. W-9 | reverse complement strand
ATTAGTGGTAGCCTCTCTCTTGTGTCTGTAGGGTAGGGTTTTGCAGGATTGTAAGCCATAAATATAACATCGGGTGTTCCATCTTTCTCTTCCCAACCCTCTGGCTTTTCTTTCGGATCAAATGCAACTTTAGCAACCGGAACAAGCCCGTGTTTA
>NZ_BCPZ01000336.1:0-11569 GCF_001950615.1 Candidatus Protochlamydia sp. W-9 | reverse complement strand
TGAGCCTATGAGTCGTGAAGAGGCAGGTCGCCGAGGAGCGGAAGCTCGTTGGGGAAAAGAACACGATGAGGATTATGATGGACGTAGAAGCCATCGAGGCAGATCTTCAGGGGATGAGCCTATGAGTCGTGAAGAAGCAGGTCGCCGAGGAGCGGAAGCTCGTTGGGGAAGAGAGCACGATGAGGATTATGATGGACGTAGAAGTCATCGAGGCAGATCTTCAGGTGATGAGCCTATGAGTCGTGAAGAAGCAGGTCGCCGAGGAGCGGAAGCTCGTTGGGGAAAAGAGCACGATGAGGATTATGATGGACGTAGAAGCCATCGAGGCAGATCTTCAGGGGATGAGCCTATGAGTCGTGAAGAAGCAGGTCGCCGAGGAGCCGAAGCTCGTTGGGGAAAAGAACACGATGAGGATTATGATGGACGCAGAAGTCATCGAGGCAGATCTTCAGGTGATGAGCCTATGAGTCGTGAAGAAGCAGGTCGCCGAGGAGCCGAAGCTCGTTGGGGAAAAGAACACGATGAGAGCAAAACCTCTTCTGGAAATGATTATCAAGGCAATACTGATGAGCAAAACAATGAAAGTTAATATTCATTCATCTTTCTTAAATAAAAAAATAATGTTGTAAAAAATAAATGATAGGAAATCTTGATTTCCTATCTATTTTTCTTTAAGGAACGTTATCGATTCAAAGTTCTTCACGATTGAATTTTTATTAAGCAGGTATTCAATCTCGATTCCTTTTGATGGATAACATAAAAACATAAAGGATAGGTCAATGAAACAACAACAAACAGGCTTACATAAATTATTTATTGATGAATTGCAAGACATGTATAGTGCAGAAAAGCAAATTACAGAGGTCATGCCCAAATTAACTAAATCAGCTTCTTTACCTGAATTAAAAGAAGCACTCATGGATCATTTAAAAGAAACAAAAACTCAAATAGCTCGTCTGGAACAAATCTTTGAGATAATGGGCTTATCAGCCAAAGAAAATCTTTGTAAAGCGATGGAAGGAATATTGAAAGAAGGAGAAGAACTCACAAAAATTATCGAAAAATCATCTACGTTAGATGCAGCTATTATCAGCGCTGCGCAAAAAGTTGAGCATTATGAAATTGCTTCTTACGGAACACTATGTAGTTTTGCTAAACATCTTCAATTGAATAGCCAAATCCAAGATCTTCTTCAAGATACGCTTGATGAAGAAAAGGCTGCAGATAAGAAATTAACAAAGCTTGGAGAAGGCTCATTTTTTACATCAGGAGTAAATGCTGAAGCCGCAGAAGCAAAAAAATAATGCATAAATAAAATTAAAGCTTATTTTATTTTTAAAAGACTTTTTACAATATAGAAGGCATTTTGTAAAAAGTCCTTTTTATTCTACTTCTTTTATTCAAAATTTAGGAGATTCAGATGATTGATGAACAAAAAGCAAATACATTTCCTCCTCAAAAGCAAACTCCTCCTGGAGAACAATCTAAAATGTATCCTTTACCTGAAGATGAGAAAAAAGATTTAAAAGGAAGCGGTAAATTATTTGATCAAGTAGCCATTATTACGGGAGGCGATAGCGGGATTGGAAGAGCAGTAGCGATTAGTTTTGCAAAAGAAGGGGCTGACATTGTAGCCGTCTATTTAAATGAACATAAAGATGCGGAAGAAACAAGAAGACTGGTTAAAGAAAAAGGGAGAAAATGTTTGTTAATTGCAGGGGACATTGGCCAAAATAGTTTTTGCCAATCCGTGATAAAAGAAACGATACAAGCTTTTGGAAAGCTCAATATTTTAGTCAATAATGCGGCTGAACAGCACCCGCAAGATTCTATTGAAGATATTACTGAAGAGCAGTTAGAAAAAACTTTCAGAACGAATGTTTATTCTTTATTTTTTATGACCAAAGCTGCACTTCCCCATTTAGAAAAGGTTAAAGGGACCATCATTAATACAACCTCTGTTACGGCTTATAAAGGAAAGAAAACTTTAATTGATTATTCAGCGACTAAAGGAGCTATTGTTGCTTTTACTCGTTCTTTATCTTTATCATTAGTTAAAAAAGGAATTCGGGTCAATGGCGTGGCACCAGGGCCTATTTGGACACCTTTAATTACTTCAACTTTTCCTAAAGAAAAAGTTTCTGTTTTTGGTTCTAATGTTCCTATGAAGCGAGCTGGACAACCAGATGAAGTAGCCCCTTGTTATGTCTTCTTGGCTTCTCAAGATTCTTCTTATATTTCAGGACAAATTTTGCATCCTAATGGGGGAGAAATTATTAATGGTTAAAAAAGTTGGAATTTAAGGCTCCTATATGGAAATTCCTTTAAAAGTCATTAAACAAGGTTTATATTGCCCAGACGGAGATTTCTTTATTGATGCTTGGCAACCAGTCCCTCGTTGCATCATCACGCATGCGCATGGCGATCATGCTTATGCTGGTCATGGACACTACATTGCAACTGATGAAACGATTAAAATTCTACGGAAAAGAATTGGAGGCGAGTTTAAAAGCGAAGCTTTAACATATAACCAGAAAATCAAACTTGGAAATACATGGGTTTCATTGCATCCAGCAGGGCACATTTTAGGATCGGCGCAAGTAAGAATTGAAACACCTGGCTGTGTCACAGTCATATCGGGTGATTATAAGCGAGCAAAAGATGAAACATGTTTACCATTTGAAGTAGTTGAATGTGATATTTTCGTCACTGAATCTACTTTTGCCCTGCCCATTTATCAATGGCCTCATAGCCACACCATTGCCAAACAGATCAAAGAGTGGTGGTTTGAAAATGCCGCTCATGATTACCCTTCTATTTTATTTTGTTATTCACTTGGCAAAGCACAACGGGTTTTGTCGATGTTAGCGGATCAAGAAAATTTTGTGTATTTGCATGGAGCTATATGTTCATTGTCAAAAATCTATGCAGAAATGGGAATCAAAATGGCTCGTTTTAAGCCTGTTTCGGAAGGTGAAAAGGGGATGAAATTTTCTAAAGAACTTATACTAGCTCCACCATCGGCAGCGGGAACTCCGTGGTTGAAACGTTTTCCAAGTTATCGGACAGCTTTGGCGTCCGGTTGGATGCAAGTAAGAGGAACAAGGCGTCGCCACGCTTTAGATCGTGGGTTTATTTTATCTGATCATGCAGATTGGAAAGCATTGATTGAAACAATTTCACAAACACAAGCAAAAATTGTTTTAACTACTCATGGGAATGCTTCTACGTTGGCTCAATATTTACGCGAAACGCGTAGCCTCGATGCCAGAGAGTTAAAGGGGCTAGATGTTACTTTAGTGAGTGAGGATCAATGAAAAATTTTTCACTTCTTTTTGAACAGATTGATCAAACACAATCAACGAATGAAAAAGTCTCGTATATTCAAAAATATTTTGCTGATTCTTCCCCAGCCGATGGAGCATGGGCTCTTTTTTTTTTAAGCGGTCATCGTTTAAAAAGATTAATTAGTGGAAAGAAATTATTAAAGTGGTGTCAGGAACTTTTGCAACTTCCTGACTGGTTGGTAGAAGAATCATACGCAGCCGTAGGAGATACAGCGGAAACAATTTCTTTATTATTACCTTTTAAAGAAAAAGAAATTAAAAATAAACTGACCCTTTCCGAATGGATGGAAATGCGAATCAAACCACTTCAAGGTCTTCTAGAAGAAAAACAAAAAGAGCAGATTTTTCTTTACTGGAATGAACTGAACACTAAAGAGACTTTTATTTTTAACAAAATACTGACGGGATCTTTTCGCGTTGGTGTTTCTTCTTTGTTAACATTAAAAGGATTAAGCCAAGCATTAGAAATTCCTCGTGAAATTTTAAGTCAGCATGTAATGGGAACCTGGGAACCCACAGCAGAATTTTTTGTTAGTTTGAGTATTACAGATGATCGTAAACAATATTTAAATCCTTATCCCTTTTATTTGGCTTATCCTTTTGAAGGCGATTTAAAGACATTAGAAAATCCGTTTGATTGGTTAGCAGAATGGAAATGGGATGGGATCCGAGCACAAGTTGTCAAAAGGGGAGGGGAATGTGCCATTTGGTCAAGAGGAAATGAATTAGTTTCTTCGCAATTTCCCGAAATTATGGAAGTTTGCAAACAACTTCCAGACGGAACGGTATTAGATGGAGAATTGATTGCTTATCAATCGAATCGCCCTTTAGCATTTGGAGAATTACAAAAACGACTTGGAAGAAAAAATGTGTCGAAAAGTATGCAAAAAAATATTCCAGTAATTTTAATGATTTATGATGTTTTAGAATATCGGGGGGAAGATATTCGTAAATTACCTTTAGGCGATCGAAGAGACATTTTGAAATGTTTGAACCTTGAATCCCCACAGCTTCTCATTTCGGATGAAATCTCTTTTTCAAACTGGGAAGAATTAAGCGAAAAACGAGCTTTAGCTAGACAACAAGGGACAGAAGGAGTGATGTTAAAGAAGCGAAACTCTTTTTATGGTGTAGGACGTCAAAAAGGAAATTGGTGGAAGTATAAAATTGATCCGATGGTCATTGATGCTGTTTTAATGTATGCTCAAGCTGGATCAGGCAGAAGGGCTAATTTATTTACAGATTATACTTTTGGTATTTGGAAACAAAATGAATTAATTCCCATTGCTAAAGCTTATTCTGGTTTAGATCAAGGGGAAATTAACAAGTTAGATCGTTGGATCCGAATGCATACCGAAGAAAAATTTGGCCCGGTTAGAAAAGTAAAGACAGAACAGGTTTTTGAGATTGCTTTTGAAGGGATACAACGTTCTAATCGTCATAAATCAGGAATAGCTCTACGATTTCCTCGCATCAAAAGATGGAGAACTGATAAACCTTATCAAGAATGCGATGATTTAGAAACAATTATAAAAACGTTTTTACATGACTCTTCCTAAGCATTCGCTCATTGAACAATGGTTTAATTTAAAAAAATGGGAACCCCTTCCTTTTCAAAAAGAAGCCTGGTTAAAATTTTTAGAAGGAAAAAGTGGGTTAATTTCTGTTCCGACAGGGGCTGGTAAAACATATGCAGCTTATCTTTCAGCTCTTTCTAAGCTTCATGAAGATCCCAAAAAAGGAATTCAAATCTTATACATCACTCCTTTAAAGGCTTTGGCAAAAGATTTGGAAAGCGCTCTTAAAGCTCCTATTGATGATTTAAAGTTGATTTACCGCGTCGAAAGGCGCACAGGAGATACTTCCTATATAAAAAAAGAAAAGCAGAATAAATATCCCCCAGAAATTTTGATTACGACTCCTGAGAGTTTGGCTGTGATGCTTTGCAATGGTCACGCAACTTCTCAATTTAGCTATCTACAGTCCATTATTGTCGATGAATGGCACGAGCTGTTAGCTTCCAAAAGAGGTGTCTTGTTTGAGCTTTGTCTATCTCGATTAAAAGCTTGGAAACCTTCCGTACAAATTTGGGGATTAACCGCGACAATTGGCAATATTCAGCAAGCTGCACAAGTTTGTGTAGGAGTTGATCGCAGTCCCATCATTGTAAATGCAAAAATGGAACGAGAAGTCATCTTAACGGCTGTATTGCCAGAATCCTTGGATAAGCTCCCGTGGACAGGAAGATTGGGTTTACGATTACTCCCTTACGTTCTAAATCGGTTAAACTTCAATCAATCTACTCTTATTTTTACTAATACACGCTCGCAAACAGAAAGATGGTATCAAGCGATATTAGAGGCAAGGCCTGAATGGAAAAACTTAATAGCCATTCATCATAGTGCCATCGATAAAAAAACAAGAGAAGAAATAGAAGAGGGGATTAAATTTGGTTCGATTCGTTTTGTTGTTTGCACCTCTTCTTTAGATTTAGGAATTGATTTACCAAGGGTTGAAAAAGTCATTCAAATTGGCTCCCCTAAAAGTGTTGCACGGCTTCTTCAAAGAGCTGGGCGCTCTTCTCATCGCCCCCTTACGCCTTGTTACATTGAAGTTGTTCCTACACATGCCTTAGAATTAATCGAAATTCAAGCTTATCGACTAGCTATTAAAGAACATCACATTGAAAGCCGTTTGCCTTTAAAAAATTGCTATGATGTTTTAATGCAGCACATGATGACATGTGCAATTGGAGAGGGTTTTCAAAAAGACGAACTTTTTTCTCAGATAAAAACAACAGCTTGTTTTCAAGATTTGAGTTTAAAAGAATTTGAAGATTGCTTGCATTTTTTAATATCGGGAGGAAACTCTTTAAAAGCTTACCCTGAATATAAAAAGCTAGTTTATTCAAATGACAAATACATTGTTGAAGATAAAGGATTGATTCGTCGGCATAAAATGAGTATTGGAACCATTTCTTCTGATTCTCAAATTACTGTTAAATGGACCAAAGGAAAAGCGATTGGAATGGTAGAGGAATCTTTTTTGACGAATTTAAAACCTGGAGATCATTTTCTTTTTGGGGGAAAACAATTACAGTTAGTTCAATATCGAGACATGACAGCTTATGTTCGTTTAGCCAAACATAAGCAAAAACATGCAGCCGTTTGGAGAGGAAGCCGTCTTCCTTTTTCAGCGTCTTTAGGAGCAGAGCTAAGAAAAGTATGTGAGCAAAAAATATCGCTTAACTCGTCCGACCAAGAAAATTTTCTTTTAGATCAAATCATTCAATTACAACAAAAATTTTCGTATCTTCCTACAACAAAACAGCTTTTGATTGAATTAACAAAATCTCAGGAAGGATGGCACCTTTTTGTTTATCCTTTTGAAGGTAAAATTATTCATCAAGGCCTTGCTTTGTTAGTTGCTCATCGTTTATCAAAAAAAGCGTCTCAAACTTTTACAATAAGTACAAATGATTATGGATTTGAATTGCTGAGCCGAAAGTCTTTCCAGGAAGAAATGCTAACAACGGAACTTTTTTCAACTCAATATCTGAATGAAGACATCCAGGAATTGTTTAATACTCAAGAAATTGGAAAAAGATATTTTAGAGATATTGCTAGAATTGCAGGATTAATTTTTCCAGGTTATCCACACAAACATAAAACAAATAGACAAGTACAAATCAGTAGTAGCCTTTTATTTGATGTTTTACAAAAATATGACGCAAATAATTTGCTGCTACAGCAAGCTAAAAGAGAAATATTAAATATTCAATTTGAAAAAATTCAGCTAAAAAATTGTTTAACACGTTTATCTCAAGCTCAATTAATGATAAAAAAACTCAAAAAATTTAGCCCCTTTGGATTGGAGTTATTTGTAGAACGCGTTAGTGACACTTTATCTACAGAAAGCTTGACAGAGCGAATTAAGCAAATTCAAAATAGTTGGTTCTGATGAAATGCCTCATTGAAAATCAAACATGTCATTTTTTGCCTCAAAGAGGAGTTTATTGGGAAGAACAAAAAACGTTGATAATCGCGGATGTTCATTTGGGAAAAGCTACCACGTTTAGAAAAGCAGGCATACTTATTCCGGACGGAAGTATGGAGGCAGATTTACGGCAACTCAATTTATTGATACAGAACCTACAGCCAGATCGTTGTATTGTTGTGGGTGATTTAATTCACGCGACGAGTGGCTTGTCTGAATATGTGCAAAATACGTTTACTGATTGGTTAAAAATGCTGCCTTGTGACTTACATTTAGTCATGGGTAATCATGACAAAAACCTTGTTAAATATTTGCCTAAAACCTGGTCGTTTCATATTCATGCTAATCATTTCTTGATGGAACCATTCTATTTCTGTCATATCCCTTGCTTACAAGAACCCTGGTTTGTTTGGTCAGGCCATCTTCATCCAAAAATTGAGCTAAAAAGTAGACATGATCGTTTAAGTTTGCATTGCTTTCAAATTTTTCCTAAGCTTGGTATTTTACCTGCTTTCAGCGAATTTGTTGGAGGTTCATTTGTGAAAAAAGACTCAAATTGTAACATTTTTGGTATTGTGGATTCTTCGGTGATTAAACTTTAATTTTCTTTTTTACTTTGTTAGAAAGACAAAAGATTTCACTTACATAAAATATTTTACATTTTTTTGGTGGGTATTTAAATTATCATAAATTTTCTATGATTTTTTAAAATAGATGCCATATCGTAACTTTTAATCCCGAGATGAAAAAATGAAAGTTTTAAATTATCTTCTTTGCCTTTTTATTTGCCTGACAGCCTTGGTCTATAGCGAGATAAAATCTGTTAAAGATAAAATATGTTGCGATCTTAGTGCTTCTTCGATTGTTGAAGTCACTCAAGACAACTTTAAACAGCTGATATTTCCAGAAAAACCTGTTATTTTGATGATTTATGCAGAGTGGTGTGGGTGTTGCTGTCGCTTTCAACCTATTTTGGAAACGTTTAGCGAAAGATTTAAAGAATTTATCTGTTTTGCTAAATTAAATTATGATGAAGAAACTGATTTAGCTGATTCTTTCGATATCAACTATTTTCCTACCTTTATATTTATTGATTCAGGGATTGTTATGGATAAAACTGATGAAATAGATACTCAAGAAGAATTGGAATCTCAAATTTTTGCATGGATAAATCAATTAAACTAACCTAAATATGAATAACTGTATCAAATTAAAATTTTCACTTTAAGTTCTTTTTTTAATAGATCTTTCTTCTCCTTGTGAATACTTTTTGAAAAATTTTAATCAACGTAATAAAGTTTTTTTTGATTAAAATTACAAAAAAATTCAGATTGAGATTAACAGGTTATTTTTTCTAGCATACATTGCTTACGTAAAACACGTGAAAATTTAATCTTTGAGATACGCACTAGTCCTTTACAAAGGAAGTAATACCAAGTGCTCAAATCAATGATAAACAACAAAAAGGTTTTGTATGAAAAAAGTAGTGCTATTTTTTTCTCTATTTTTGTGTTTTTTCACAACATCATACAGCTTCGCACAAAATAAAAAAGGCAGTCTTGACAATAATTGCAATAATGTAGCACAGAGGGATAACAATTACCAAAGCCAAGGTGAACAAGCTTTTTATGGTGCAAATAATTCAAATGCTTGCGTACCTATAGAAAGGCCAGTTGGTGATTGCTACTCTTTGTACTACAAATATGAATCATGCTACTACAATCAATGGCACTGCAAATATGTTCCACAATTCATTCAAAAGAAACACTGCCGTATGGTTCCCCAGTACTATGAAAAAACATGCTGCAGATATGTTCCACAATACTATTCTAAAGTTTGCTACCATCAAGTTCCTAAATATTACTATACAACAGATTGCCGCTATGTTCCAAAATATACTTATGAACGTTGCTGCAAATATGCCCCAAAATATTACTACAAATATACAAGCAGACCAGTTTGTGGAAACTCTCGTGCCCCAGCTGCCTGTGCTCTAAGATGTGAAGATGCGCGTTAAAATTTAGCTTTTTTGACAGGTAGATGTTTTCTACCTGTCAATATCAATTTTAAAACAGTTTATGACATATTTTATGCCAATTTATCTCTATTACCTTCCTTCTCTCATAGATTAATTTCATTTTAAAAATTGAAATAAAACTTATCTTTTCTACTTTCTCCCATGCTTATAAAATAAATTACATAAAAAAATCAGAATAATTAATATTTTTAGATTGGTTTGATTTGGGACATATGCTGTAATTGACAATTAATAAAAAATTTGTCAAAAGTGCACTTTTAGATGAGAGCTTTGATAAATTAAATTTCGACTGCTAACGACTTCAAAGTAATATTAAGCGAAAGTGGCGATAACAAAATCGTCCTACATATCCTCGAATTATTAAAAATCGGTTTTACAATGAAAAATGATTATTTCTTCCTCTTCTTTCTCTTAGGTGTATGTTCTTTGTTTGCTTCTTTAAGGGCAGACTATTATGAAAATCAAGGAGATCAAATATTTGTTGGCCCTGAAATATATTACGTTGAACGAACAAAAAAAGCAGGCGCTAAACAAGATGGTTACCTCCACGGTATTAGGCTTGGTTATGAACGAATTAAAAAAGATAAAATTTATGTTGGCGTAGATTTTTTGTATGCAGAAGGATCTATGAAAGGGAAATTGGGAGAAGAAAAAATCAAGTCAATTTTGACTGATATCAATATTGAGGAAAGAATTGGTTATACCTTAGCGTCAAATTGTGGGTGGAAGCCTTCTTTTACCCCTTACATTGGTGTAGGGAAATTTTGGGAAAAGAATGAATATAAGCATCCATCACCATTTCGATTTCATTTTTACAATAGTTTTTTATATATTCCTATTGGATTTTTAACTCATTTAGACTTTACAGATAATTTTAGGATGGGAATAAATTTTAAAGCTAGGTACATTTTAGATAGCCATCATACGATTACGCATGATTCTGAATTTGGTAAAATTCATCAAAAATATGAGGAAAAAGTTCAATATCGCGTTGAATTACCTATGACTTATTTTACTTGTTTTTTTCAAAAAAAAGTGTCTGTTAGCTTAGTTCCGTTTTATGAGTATCGACATTATGGATATCGAATCAATTTTCCCTTTGATTTTATTGAAACTAAATTCAATTTGTATGGGGCAAATTTAAAGCTGCTTTATTTATTTTAATTTTAAAAAATTTAAATTTGAACAAGGAAAAATATGTATAAACAATATAAAAACTTTTTATTTTATACGTTTATTTTAGCGGGATATATACCAAGCTTTGTTTGTGGCAGAAACATTAGTTTAGTCGATTCGGAAGGGCAGCTTGCTAACTTTTCTATTGCTCAAGAGGATAAATTTACAGATGTGATCGATTGGCTTGAATGCTACTACAAAAACAGTCTGGAAAATATCCAACCTGAAGGCTTTCTTTCAAATGATTTAGCGTTGACAATTGTTGTCTCTAATAACGATGTGTTGATTAGAAAAAGCACTCCAAATCGTGATTATTATGCGGAAGTTTCCAAAGATGAGAGAAAAGATATCGATTTTATTGTAACGAGCCTGGCTTACGAATCATTGCTTAGTTTAGCCAGCTTACGCTCAGACTTGCAAGATGCGGGAAAACGTATTGATAAAGTACATCCCCTTAATTTTTTAAAGGTCATTTTTACAGATGAAAAGCTGAAGACCGGAGTTCATGCAATCCGTAATAGAACGATTTGGAATGAATTTATAGCGGGAAATGTCACTAGCTTAAATGAAGAATCTAAAAAAAATAATCTGAAAGATGAATATCTTCGAGATTTCTCTCGTAAAATCGGAGTCGATTTTAATAAAATTACTCCTTATATTAAACAAAAGAAATGGAAAGAATTTGTCAATTACCTTATTGATAATATTCCAAGAGTTAATGATCCTAACCGATATAATATGTAGAGGTATTGTTAACTAAAGCAGCATTTATTTTGTTGCTTTAGCAGAAGAATCTTGTTTGGCTCGAAATACATTTAAAATGTTTAAATTCGGCATCAAAAGAACAACTTTATCTAAAATTTGTTTATAAATAACTTCAGGTAAAAAGGGTGTGCGGCTTAATATCCACAAATGTTTTTGATCAGAATCACTAACAGCTGCATAACTATAATCATCTGCTAAAATAAGGATCCAGTAGTCTCCAATAGGTAATCCTTTATACTGTTCTGTA
>NZ_BCPZ01000335.1:0-174 GCF_001950615.1 Candidatus Protochlamydia sp. W-9 | reverse complement strand
CTGGATATGCCGGCATTACAACCTAAGATAGAGGAAATGCAGCAACAACTTGCTAAGATGCAGGAAGAGAAAGAGCAAAGACAACAGATGCCATTGCCTGAAACGAACCCCAAAGCAGAAAGTCGCAAGAGTCTCCAAGAGAGAGAAGAGGAACTATTAAGGCAAATTGGCTTA
>NZ_BCPZ01000334.1:0-174 GCF_001950615.1 Candidatus Protochlamydia sp. W-9 | reverse complement strand
CTGGATATGCCGGCATTACAACCTAAGATAGAGGAAATGCAGCAACAACTTGCTAAGATGCAGGAAGAGAAAGAGCAAAGACAACAGATGCCATTGCCTGAAACGAACCCCAAAGCAGAAAGTCGCAAGAGTCTCCACGAGAGAGAAGAGGAACTATTAAGGCAAATTGGCTTA
>NZ_BCPZ01000333.1:0-235 GCF_001950615.1 Candidatus Protochlamydia sp. W-9 | reverse complement strand
TGCAGCAACAACTTGCTAAGATGCAGGAAGAGAAAGAGCAAAGACAACAGATGCCATTGCCTGAAACGAACCCCAAAGCAGAAAGTCGCAAGAGTCTCCACGAGAGAGAAGAGGAACTATTAAGGCAAATTGGCTTAAAAGAGATCATCCGATTTGATAATCTAGAAGATACGAGTCATTTATCCTCATGCCTTGCAACCTTTTCTGAGAAATTTGAAAAGGGACCGATCTGTGT
>NZ_BCPZ01000332.1:0-890 GCF_001950615.1 Candidatus Protochlamydia sp. W-9 | reverse complement strand
GAAGCCATTGAAAAGATTTTAGCAAAAGAGCTCCTTTGTCGACATGATGTGGAAGAGATTAACCAAATTTATCAGTCTGTAGATCTCTTAGAGAGGCAAATTGAAGAGATACCTGCGCGGAATAGCCACCATGCCCTCCAAAAAATTATAGAAAAAGTTAAAAAGATTGTTTCTAATCAAGCAATTAGCACGCAGGATTTGATTTCACTCTACCATTTACAACACTTTTCAGATTCAGAGTTGCAAATCGAGCAGGAGTTTAAAAGCGTACAGCGTAACTTTAGCTCAGATTACTTTCAAGCTATTGCCGAGGAGCTTCCCTATTGCTTTTCCACAGATCAATTCGATGAAGATGTGGAATGTTTAATAGGGCCTAACCGTACTGAAAAAGTAAATAAAATCTTGCAAGTCAAGAAAAAAAAACTTCAAGATTACGAGCAGCTAAAGAAAGTTATCGCACAAAGAAAATCTGATTTAGAAGAGCTCAGAAAAAACGATCCTTTATCATATCCAGCTTATTTGGATGAACTACTCGACAACGGCTATATTCACCTCTACGATCATCTCCTTCAAGTGAGAGCTCTTCCCAGTCGGAACGAACGACGATCTGAAATTGAAAAAATCTCCTTTTCTCTCTTATCCCATATCGTCTTGGAAACTCGAGAAGCAATCATTCAAAAAGTCGTAAACTCTATCCCTGCGGATCGCTCTCGTATTTTATTCCTATTAGGCCCCTCAGGAGCCGGCAAGTCGACCACGTTATGTTTCCTAAGAGGAGATCAGATGATATTAAAAGACTTCCACTACGAATCACAAAGTGATCGGCAACAGATTATTGGACTGTCTGGCGCAGCCTCATGTACATTTCTCCCAACCATTGAAATCGTCCA
>NZ_BCPZ01000331.1:0-53315 GCF_001950615.1 Candidatus Protochlamydia sp. W-9 | reverse complement strand
ATTAAAAATTAATTTAAATAAATTGACATTTAATTATTTATTTAAATTTAAATAATATTAACATAGAAATAAATATATAAAATATATTTATTTTAATGAATTTGTAAGATTAGAAAATTTGTTAATAAAATTTCTTGATTATATCTTTATTGATAATGAGAATTTACAAAAAAATATTAAGAATAGTAATTTTTTTCGAGCACATCAACTTTATGTCTGTGGTTTTTCAGAAAAATTCAAAACCAACTTCATGTTATGTAGTACAAATTGAAAAACTTATTCATAACTATAAATTAGTAAAATTAAAAGTTTAATCTATACATCACGATTGGATTTAATTAACATCAGCCTTTTGAGAAACATAGGTATAAAGTGATTGGTTATCAGTAGCGTTTTCTATGGATTCATCAATCAATTTTAAAAAACTATTAATCCTATCCATTTGAGGGGAAGGGCGTACTGAGGCCATTAACCTTTCACTCTTGTCTATGGCATCGCAAACTTTTTTCGCTGTAATACTTTCCACTGCTCGCGCCGGTTGATAACCAATTGTTTTATCATGAAAAGAGATTGCAGATAAAATGCGATCGCTCTGTAAAGCCTCCAAAACAAGTTGTAAGTGATTAAGTGACATGCCTAATTCATGGGATAAAGCTCGATCAGTTAAAGGCATTTCATTTTTTACAAAAGCTTCAACACATCGATAAGTAATGAGTAAAGCAATAGCTTTATTAGAAAGGGGAGTGAGACGCCTTGCAGGAAGAAATAAATCATTTTCAATTTCAAAGGCCATTTCAGCGCCAGCTAGCAAAATATTCCAGCTAAATTGGAGCCAAATTAAAAATAGGGGTAAAGCTGCAAAGCTTCCGTAAATAGCTCCGTAGCTAGCAACTCCAATTTGAAATTTAATGTAAATCCATTGCCAAATTTGAAAAGCTGTTCCTGCGACAATACCTGCAATCAAAGCGGATCTTAAATAAACTTTTGTATTAGGCATGAATAAATAGACAAAAGTAAAGAGGAGCCAGCCCAAAAAATAGGGGAAAAGCTTTAAAAGATAAAAAAGAAACGGACTAAGTGCTTCTACAATAATATTATTATGTGCTGTTTGAGTGATTTGTGTATTGATAAAAACATTTATACTACTTGAAGTGACGAGAAAAAGAGGAGCCACAAGCATGGCTGCTAAGTAGTCACTAATTTTTCGGCTATAGGGACGTGTGTGCCTGGTTTTCCAAATGGCGTTCAGGGCCATTTCAATATTATTCAAAAGCCCAAAAACTGTCCAAAGTAAGGTTAAAGTTCCAATTCCTGCTATGACACCACCTTGAACAGTTTTTAACCATGTATAAGCAAATTCGATCACTTTTTCGACAAGTTCTTTTTGTTCAAGAAATTGTTGGTTAAGCTCTGATTCTAAAGCTTTTTCAAATCCAAATCCTTTAGCAATTCCAAATAAAACCGCCAAAACAGGAACAACTGATAATAAAGTATAAAATGTCAAAGCAGAAGCTTTAGCATAACAATCATCATCAATAAATCCCTTACAGGTATTAACTAAAACGCGAAAACACCTTTTAAAAAAGGAAGGAGAAACAAATTTTTCAGGAGAAGGTCTTGAATGTATGTGCTGTTGACTATCAGTCATAAATTTTTTAATATTAAAATTAGGATTCTAACATTACATGCAATAAGGACTTTGTCAATAAACTTTTCGAAGATTCCCTTAATAATAAGCGAATAGAAATAAACTTCTATTCGCTTAATAAACAGCTTATATGGAAAAAGATGCTTTAAGTCGTTTAAATTGCTTAGGGTAGTCGAGTAATACATCAATTAAAATATCATGTGACACTATGTAGGAATGAGATGGACAAAATAAGGAAGCGATAATCATTCCTCCTGTTAGCATTGCATTAGCCGTATTGCGCTGGACGTCAGGATTATGAACGTCTTTTTTTAATTTCTCTTCCTCTTCTGGCAACCAAATTTGTTGCAGCGTTCCATAAAGCATAGAAAGAAGATCTATGACAAAGGCACGCTTTGTCAAATCTGAAATCTCTATCACTTTATTAATGAACGCATCTTTAGATATTGCATCTCTAAGGTCACTAAAAAAGGCTGTAAGGTGTTTAAATTGAGTGTCATCATCATTTGGTCCTGATATTCGCATCAAAATTCTTTTAAGAATGGCATAAGATTCAAAAATAGTAAAAGAGGATGGATCAATATTTTGATAAAAAAATTCATCTAATTTATCTAGGGTGTTAGATGGATTATTTTGCCGCATTAGACGTTGGCTTGGGCCCTCAGATCTTCCTTCTGGAATACCTTGCAAAGGGTAAAGTCTAGACAGCATTGAGGAGATTAAACGATGTAATTGAAAGTTAAGAGTATCGCTACTTGCAAATTTTTGAATTGTTTTATCAATCATACGATTTTCTAAATCTTGACATAAATTTGGAATAATTAATCTAGAATCATCCATGTGATTTTTGATAATATTTAAATTTTCATACAAGTTCTTAAGTTGATCATAAGAGCATTGATCCAATACAGATTTGCTAAAATTACTAGATTGAATTAATTCAAGGAATTTTCCTTTTATAACTGTTATATCAGTTGGTTTTTCCAAATGTTTAAATTCTAAAACTCGTTTCGAAATTTTTCCATAATCCTTCGTTTGAATAGCGGTAGATTTAACTTTTAACTGAAAGCGTTGTGTAGGATCAATTTTTAATGATGTTAGCCAACGCAATGACCAGTTGATAGAATTTTGAATTTCTATAATTTTATCTTCTTCGGTTTTTAATACGGTCTTTAATTCAGTTCCCTTTTCTGGGCTTGAAGGGGGTCTTTTTGTTTTAGATTTTATTTTATCTTTTTGAGGGGTAGAAAAAATAGGAGTTTCAATAAGCGTCTTGGTAGCAGTGCTAGCAGAAGATAAGTTTGAATTCCAAAAAAAGGTTGGCAAATCAAAAAAATCTGAACTTATAGGCTTAAAATTGACAGGTAAAGTCGTGGAAGGGGGAGAATCAGTCACTCGAGAAGAATCTTCCGTTACCTGTTTAGAAGTTTGGTCACTAGATAGAATCGTCGTGATCGGTCTAACTTTTTTTATAGCAGGCGCTTCTGTAGCTTGATGCAAAAGAAATTTTGGGCTCAAATTAGCATTTGGCAAACATGTCTCCGTTACAGTAGCAGGTTCCTTCAGTACCTCTGGAGTTGAAGGGATAGATTTTGTTTCTGTTTGGAGATTATCAACTACATTTTCGACTCTCATACCTTCTTTTTCAGCTATCAAAGAAGATGTTTCTTCAAGATAATTTCGAGGAGTTGTTGGAGAAACCAGCTGGTCGTCAGCTAAATTAAAAGAGCTCTGATAAAAATCAGTAGGTTGGGTAACTTTTGCTTTCAAATCTACATATGTACTTGTTTCTAATACAGTTACTTGTTGATGTAGAGTTGTTACAGATGTAATATTGGGTAATTCAACACTTTTTGACTTAGGTTGATTTGCTTGAGCAGCCGTTGCAGTAGGTAAAACCTGCGGTATTTTTATTGAAATAGCATTTATTGAATGAGGAGTAGAATTTTTAGCTGACAATCCCTCTGTGGTTGGATTAACTGTTGGCATCGTAAGTTTTTGCATATCAGTAGAATCAGGTGAGAGAACAGCGATTGAACCTTGCTTTATTGAGTTACGTAGAATTTGTTTTTCAGATCTTGTGGGCGTAATAGAAGATGAAGATGAAGATCTAGGAATACATATTGGTGAAGAAAGTGAAGCTGAATTGCTTGACGGTACAATTCGATTATCAGAGATTAATCCAGTATAAACGTGATATTGATAACATGCTTTGGGATTTCTTTGCATATAATAAGGGCCGAATAAAATATTAAAAGCCAACAATCCTGCTTTCCCTAAAAGACGATAAAAAGGTTCCGGATTTCTTTTAAATTCTTCATTTCGTATTGATTTAAAAAGAATATTTCCTATTACACAAATACATCCAGCAGCTTCGAAAATGGGAATTGCAAGCATTTTTAAATTTGCTTTAGCTAAATTCCCAGTAGCAATATCGTTTTGAATTTGTTTCATTAACCTTTCTAAAGGAATTAATCCATGAATTTTCATTTTTGGCCCCTTGTATAATAAATAAAATAAAAAATTATAAAAACTTTTTTTTAAAGTCAATGTAAAGATTATTAATAAGGATAATTTAATTGTTGTTAATATTAAATATAAAATTCTTTAGAATAATTACCAACGTCTGATAATATATGTTATGTTTCTTTTATAGGGAATTAATTTATTTGATCTCCAGATGCATTAAAAAAAATAAAAGTCTATGATTAGAAAATAAATTTAAATTAACGAAATAGACCTCGAAAGGAGTTTTTTTATGGCTACAGCACTTTTAATTTTACTGGGAATCGTCATTGTAGTTTTTTTATGGGGTATGGGAGTTTACAATACTCTCGTTCGTTTACGTAATCAAGTCAACAATGCATGGGGCCAAATTGATGTTCAACTACAACGTCGCTATGATTTAATTCCCAATTTAGTGGAAGCTGTTAAAGGATATATGAGTTATGAAAAAAACACATTAGAAGCTGTAATTAGTGCGCGCAATCAAGCTCAAGCTGCACGTGGCCAAATTACCCAAAGTGGCGGTCCCACTGAGAGTTCTGCCAGCGCTGTTAAAAAATTAGTTACAGCTGATGCGGCGGTTAGAGGCGCTGTTACAAATATTATGGCTCTTGCAGAAAATTATCCGCAACTAAAAGCTAGTGAGAATATGCAACAGCTTCAAGAAGAATTAAGCTCAACAGAAAATAAAGTTGCCTTTGCTCGTCAAGCCTACAATGATAATGTCATGCTTTATAATACGGCTCAGCAAGAATTTCCCGCAGTATTATTTGTTACAATATTTGGGCATCATTCAGTGGAATTATTTCAAATTGATGATCAAAAAGCTAAACTAGCTCCAAAAATATCTTTTGATTAAGCAACTTATTTTAAGAAATAGAAGGATTCAGTGATGGCCATGAACTTTTGGGAAGCTCAACGTGAAGCAAAGACAAAAACAACTCTTTATTTAGTGATCTTTTTTATTCTTACTCTTATCTCAGCAACCCTTGCAGAAATATTGATGAGAGGCTTTGTACAAGATGGCTATCATACTGATTTTCCTTATGTAGGCTTAGGATTTTTAAGTGTTATTTTTTGTGTGGCCGGATTCAATTATATGAATTATTTGCAAAATGGAGGTAGTTACGTAGCAGAGTCTTTAGGTGCGAGACTTATCGACCAGAATACGCGCGATGGTAAAGAAAGGCAATTATTGAATATCGTGGAAGAAATTGCTTTGGCCACTTCTTTACCTATTCCTTCTGTGTACATTTTAGAAGCTCAAGAAATCAATGCTTTTGCGGCAGGAACTTCGTACGATAATGCAGCTATAACTGTCACACAAGGATGCTTATTAGCTTTGAATCGAGATGAATTGCAAGGAGTTTTAGCTCACGAATTTGGGCATATATACAATCGAGATATGCTGATTGGAATGCGTGTTGCGGCTATGATTATGGGATTCTTTATTGTCTCTTATATTGGACTTAGAATGTTACAAACCGTTCCTTATGCAAGAAGAGATGATAAGGAAGAACGTAAAAGTGGTAATCCTGTTGCAGCGATAGGTATGATTTTCACGTTAGTGGGAGCATTCATGTGGTTTTTTGGCTCTATTCTTCAAGCCATGGTGAGCCGCCAAAGGGAGTATTTAGCGGATGCAAGTTCTGTCCAATATACACGCAATCCTGTAGGAATTTCTAATGCTTTAAAGAAGATCCAAAACTATAAACTTTCTGATATGCCAAAAAGTGGGAAACCTTTTGCTCATTTATACTTTAATGAGCATACCTCTTTTTGGCAGCGCTTATTCGCGAGTCATCCTCCAATTGAAGATCGTATTGCAGCGATTGAAGGTCATAAATATGTGGATCTTAATCAAGAATAATGATGTTGCATTGCCCTCCCCTGCACTTAATTAAAAGTTTCAAAAAATTTTACTAAAGCACCTAAACTATCAAATGAAAAAATTAAAATGCTTAGACTTACATCCTCATTTAGGTATTTTGACTTTAATAAGCAAATAAATGAGATGATTACATGTCAAAAGAGCTGTTCAACTAAAATTTTTTTACTAAGCTTAAACTGTTTGTTCATAATTTGTTTACTTCCCTTTATTTTGTAAAAAATGGGAGCAAATTATTCTCATTATAAAATTCTGAAAAGTATTTTTTAAATTTTTTACTATCATTCATGGGTAACCACTATCGCCATTATCATGATTATGAAATTTTTCTGCTAAAACATAGAAAATTTTTTGATAATTTGAAATTTAATGATATAAACTGGAACTTAATTTTAAAGATTTTCAGGATTTTGAAATGGATAGCCCTAAAATTGACATTTTGCTAGCTACTTATCAAGGCTCTAGCTATATTGACGAGCAAATTAGTTCGATTATAGAGCAAACTTATCAAGATTTTCATTTGTGGATAAGAGATGACAATTCTTCCGATCAAACAGGGCAATTATTAAATCAATGGGCATTAGCCTATCCTCAAAAAATTACTTTGATTTTGAGCAATAAAAATTTAGGGATTACTCAAAATTTTTCATGCCTTTTAGATTATGCGCAGGCCCCTTACATTTGTTTTGCTGATCAAGACGACAAATGGCTTCCGCATAAATTAGAATGGAGTCTAAAAAAGATGCAAGAATTAGAAAAAAAGCACGGGCATGCGACTCCCCTACTTATTCATTCAGACTTAGTCGTTGCATCAAAAGATTTATCTATTATCCATCCCTCATTTTGGAAGTATACACGTTTGAATCCTCATTTGACGAGCCTGAATCGACTTTTAATTCAAAATAACGTGACAGGATGTACTTCGATGATAAATCGATCTTTAGTTGATCTCGCAAAACCCATTCCTGAAAATGTCGCAATGCATGATTGGTGGCTAGCTTTAGTAGCCTCTTGTTTTGGAGTAATCGGAAATATTGAGCAACCTACGTTACTGTACCGGCAGCATGTTTCAAACGATACTGGAGCTAAACAAAACAGTATTTTAAACTATTTTACTCAAAATTCTAAGGAAAAAAATAAAAAGGAAGATGCAGCACTTTTCTCCTATCATCACGCAGAAATGATGTTAGAGCGGTATAAACTATTACTGAACGAGAAGAATAGAAACATATTGCAGTCTTACGCAAAATTAAGGACATTACCGTATGGCAAGCAAAAACTTCAAACTCTAAAATATCAATTTTATAAACAAGGATTTCTGCGATTTTTGAAAACATTTCTTTGTCAATATTGATAATTTTATAAAGAAATAAAATTTAAATTTGCCTATAGGCGAGATTAACTAAAACATGGCCTATAGAATGAAATGTTATCGAAGATCTTTAACTTCATTTACAACCTGAGTAATTAAACCAATTTCATTTTTCATGGCAACACTTTCCAATATAGATTCAGAAGTGGCCCCTATTATTTTTTTAACTAAAGCTCCGTGTCGTTTATTAAAATCTTGATAATCTATAAGTTTTATTATATTTCTGGACATTTCATTGTTATGTTTAGCAATGTTGAAATTTAAAGTAGCTAATCTCCTACCAACTAAAACTGGGCAGTTGTAAGTACCATCTTTGAATTTTAATTGATTTAACGTTTCAATTTTAAGTTTTTCCAGCTCCCTATTTTTACTTGGTGTGACTGGTTTTTTAGTTGCTCCTGCTGGTGTTATACTTTTTGTTTTTGTAGGACTTCTTGTTGTGATTATAGCAGAGGTGGATTTTCTTAGTTTTGCAGCAGCTTCACGTTTACTATCATTTAAACTTTCCAGTTCTTGAAAATAAGATACAAGAGTTTCAATTTTATTTTCCTCTTCATCTGAGCTTTCCAGATAATCTTTCCACATGACATCTTTTTTCAATGTTTGTACCAATTCACAATCATCATATTTTTTTAATTTAAATGTCGCTATCTCTAAAACTTTAGAAATTTGCTCTGTCAATCTTCTTTGTACATGGGGATTAGTATCATTAAGTAGTAATAAATGGGGATTTAAAATATTTGCTGGATTTGGTTTAGTAAATTGGGGTCTTGCAGAATTTATTCTTGAAGGGGTTAATGGTGGTGTTGTTGAATGTGCAGGAAGGATAGAACGTTTTTTATTCATAGCCTCTTTAAGTGATTCTATGAATGAAACTTGAACAGATGGAGTTTTGTTAAGAGCGCGTCTATTAATGCTAATGCCATCAATGGGAGTTGACTTTGACAGATTATTTGCTATCGCTTTCAGAGTCGAAACAGATATCTGAGAAGAAGAAGAAGGAGGAGGAGGTGGTGGTGGCGGTGGTGCGGGTTGAATAAATGGAGTACTGCTCTGAGGTGTTGAAACAGTAGGTTGCGATTTCACAGAAGCTCTGAATGGCGTTGTTCCTGAACTGGAAGCTTGGGCTTGCGAATTTAATGCGGGCTTTTCAGTAACCAAATTAGGTGGAATATTGCTCTCTCTAAAACCAGGAGTTGAATCTAAAGGTAAGGGCCTTGCTCTTAAAGAGGGAGACTGTGCTTTTTTATCCCTATTTACGGTTGTTGTTTCAGGCCAATATTCCCTATACGAAGAGTGTCGAGATAGCCTTGAAAATGGCTGAGCTGATTTTTCATTTTTAGGGAGCCTTTGACTCATGAATTGATTGGCACGTTCAGGATTTAATAAACAAACAAATGGAAGCAAAATTCCAGTCACGAGACTTTCAACGACTCTTATCAAATGAATTAAAGCAGAGGATAATTCTAAATCTGTTGATGCGGCTTTATCCGGAAAAAATAAGTCAGCTGTAATATTATAGGGAGAAATGACTATTCCAGTTGCAAATTTACTTGTTGTCAAACAGGCGTGCGCGAAAGCATCTGCTAAAGATGTAAATGGGATGGCAACAAAACCAACAATTCGAGAACTAACAGAACCTAATACAAATGAATGGTTAACATTCGCCATTTGTTTTGTAAAATATGCTGTAAAACTAAAATTTTCTAAGTTTGATAGTGATGCGCTGGGTATCATTAAATTACCTTCTAAGAAATTTTCATCATTTCTGTATAAAACAGGTGATATGATGATTTAGATCAATTTTACAATTATTATTTATAAAACTAAAGTGTAATCATAAATCACACCTTATAATTTATCTAGAAAAAATTCACATAAACAATGCTTTTAATCATATTTTTACAAAATCTTAAATTAAAAATAAAAAAACTTTTTTGTTTATATGCGAGTAAAATTTGTTAAAATATCAAATTTTTTATAATCTGGGATGAAAATTTAAAGGTTCAAAGCCATGTCAACAATTCTCATTTACACACCTAACGTTGTTCATTCAAAAATGGCAGGGCCTGCAATTCGTTGCTGGGAACTTGCGAAAGCTTTAAGTTCATCTCATCATGTTATTTTAGTTATTCCAAATCAAACAGAAATGAAAGGAGAAGGATTTCAAATTATTGCAAAACAAAGCTCTGAATTAAAGCAGTGGATTAAAAAGGCAGAAATATTAATTGCACAAAATTTAACTATATCCATGGCATGGCATGCTAAGAAAAACGGAATTAAAATTATTATCGATGCTTATGATCCCCTACCCCTAGAAATTTTAGAACTTTTTAAAAACGATAGGGTTGCCAAAAGAAAAGAAAGTTTAAACTCTTCTCTTAATCAACTTATTTTTAACTTTAAAATAACCGACGGAATTCTTTGTGCAAGCGAAAAACAAAGGGATTTGTGGATAGGATTTTTACTAAGCCAAAAATTAATTACACTTTCTCGCTATGATCAAGATAAAAGCTTAAGGCAATTTATTGATGTCGTCCCTTTTGGCCTTCCAAACAAAATAGCTAAAAAGGATGGACCAGGGCTTAAAGAAAAATATTCCCTTAATTCTAAAGATAAAATTCTTTTATGGGGAGGAGGAATTTGGAATTGGTTTGACCCATTAACCCTTATCAAAGCTGTCAAAAAACTTAGCATGACAAGATCGGATATTAAGCTTGTTTTCCTGGGAATTAAGAATCCGGATCCTTCAGTTCCTGAAATGGAGATGGCTTCAAAAGCTATTAAACTTGCTGAAGAATTAAATATTTTAGATCGCCATGTATTTTTTAACCATGACTGGATTCCTTATAACGAAAGACATAATAGTTTTTTGGACGCCACAATTGGTGTTTCTACTCACTTTGATCATTTAGAAACCCGATATTCTTTTCGAACAAGAATGTTAGATTATATTTGGACTGGACTTCCCATTTTAGCGACCGAAGGTGACTCTTTTGCGGAATTGATTGAACAAAATAAACTGGGAATTACGATTTCTTATAACGATGAAGAATCTTTAATAAATGCCATTACCTTAATGGTGGATCACCCAGATTTAATCACCGAATTTCAAAATCAATTAACATCTATTCGCCCTTTGTTTCATTGGAACAAAATTATTGAACCGATCAACCATATGATAGCGAATTTTGATAAGACGCCTAATTCATCCCTGAATTTTGAAGTGATCAAAATATTAACAACTTTTGTTATTCATCAAGTTTATGAAAAAGGCTTTAAAAATACAGCCAAAATTATTTTAAGGAAAATGTTCAATAAATGGAGATAGAAAAGAATGAATAATTAAATTTTTGATTGTTTCTGCAGCGAATAATTTTCAAAAAATTGCTTATCAAGCCAGCTAGACATTTCCACATCTTCAATATTTTCAAATTTACGTGAAGCACTTTCATGATGGATTCCTTTTGCATAAGGAGTATATAAACAATAAAAACCTTTAGATTTAACTTTAGTTGCTAAATTAGTATCGCTGTAAGCAATCGGGTACCATATTTCATCAAATCCTCCGACTTCTACAAATAAAGTTTTTTTCATTAGTGAGCAAGCTGCGGTGACAGCATCCACTAAACGAATGATTTTTGTCATTTTTTGATTCGTTTTTGGAGCAAGTTTTTCTAAGCTAATCCACATTAATTGATTAGCTGGTGCATCGCGTTTAATGTCAATTCCTCCATGCTGTAATAACCCATTAGGATAATGCAGTTGGCATCCCACCATTCCAATCATAGGTTGAACAATCCATCGACACATTTCCTCTAAAGCATCTTCCTCAAGTTCTACGTCATTATTAAGAAAAAGAAGATAATCACAATTCTTGGCATAAATAGTTCTTTCAACAGCAATATTATTTAATCTCGAATAGTTGAAAGGTTCTTTAACAATAATTACTTCACTACCCAATTTTCTAATTTCTGAAGCAATTGTTTCATCTTGACTGTCGTTATCAATAGCTGTCACAAAAACTTGAACATTTTTTTGTTTCAAAATACTATGGATCGTTTTTAAAGTCAGAATTTTTTGATTTTTAAAAGGGATGATTACTTGAACTTTTGGAACGGCGTTTAAAGCTGGAATAGCTCGGTAGGTTTGGGAAATTAATCCTTTACCCCATGACCATGTTAATTTTTTTGCTAAGCTATATTTTTCTAATTGTTTGACAAATAAAAGAGATGCTTCTTTTTGTTGAAAGTGGGGATTTATACAACGTTTCGCATATAAATAAAAAGGTAGGTGGTAGAATTTTGCCCCAGCTAAATCTAATCTTAAAGCCAAATCCCAATATAATTCTTCTTTATTAATTTCTTCCATTCCTCCAGCTCTATTCCATAATTGACGTGGAATTAAGACACTTCTCCCTAAAGCTTGATGAAAAAGATAAGGGAAAACTAATTCGTTTGGTTTAGAAAAGAGCCCTCCTGGAATGGGATCATCGTTTTCGGTGATTTCATATTCATCTGTATAAATACACCCATTCTCCTTTTCTTTTATGAGTCTTAAAAATTGTTCGCACCGGAAGAAAAAATCTGGTCGAATCCAATCTTCAGGATCTAAAATAAAAAGGAAATCTCCTTCAGCAAATTGTGCTAGAGAGTTTAAAATCTGCGTGAGAGAATGATCAGAAAATGAAAATGTTTTAATTAATTGAGGATATTCATTTTGATATTCTTTAATTAGCGTCTCAATTTCTTTAGTTTGTTGCTCCTTGTTATAACCAACCAAAATTTCGAAGTTAGGCGCTGTTTGTTGTAGAGCAGAAAAAAGTGCTTTGCAAAAACAATTTCTTCTTAGCGAATCTGAAACAGGAATTAAAATTGAATAAGAAAATGAAGGTTCAGAGGAAGACATTAAAGTATGCAGACCTATAGTCAATTGGCGAAGCTTTTTTATTCGAGGGCCCTGTAAATCTCCTAAATCACGACACTCTTTATTTAAAGCTGCTCCTAATGATTGAAGGTGACGGAAGCTGTGTCTTGCAAAACTTACCCAATGGACTTTGAGCAGATTTGATCGATATCCTTGTCTTAAGTAATTGAAAAGAGGATAAATACAGTCTTTTAACAAAATAAAAATGCGCTTGGAATGATGAAATATTTTCATGATGGTTCTTTGTAATATGGAATATTGGAAAATAACATAAAGCTATTTAATGCAGAAAGTTTAGATTTGCCTTAATCAATTGTTTAATTGAAAAGCTAAGTAAGCTAACAAGATTCTATAGGCTATTCCCATAATCTATCCATTTAAAAGAAAGAAATTTTTATCAATCAAAAACAACTTCAAAATTAGTATGAGTATTTTAGAAGTTCAAATTTTTTTTAAAAATTAGGCAAATAAGGATTTTCGAATTTTCAATAAAACCTCATTCATGCAAGCGAAATTTTTGAAAAATTCGAAAACCTTACTACTTCCAAAATCATCTACTTAATTATTAAGTGCTATTTAATAAAGGTGCGTTTGACAATTACTTATTTTCAAGAAGGTATTTTTCAATTAAATAATCAATTGAAAAGCGACCTGGACCAAAAGCAAAAATAAATAAAGAGATGAGAAGAAAGTTGAAAGGACTTTCAGCTACAAATTCAGTTGGATTTCTAAAGATAGATTTTAACGATTCCTGATGTGCAGTTGCATAAGCTATTAACATAGTGATGATTAAAGGAATTGCAGCAACTCGAGAAGCAAATCCTAAGATTAAACAAATCCCTCCAAAAAATTCCGTGCAAGCGGCCAAATAAGCAAAAAAATAAGGAGCTGGGAAATCAAATTGGGTTAATAAACTGACAAAGGGATCCATATGAGTTAATTTTCCCCATCCTGCTAACAAAAATAACGTTCCCCAATATAGCCGACAAAGCATTAGAATCGGAGATTTTAAATTCGTTGCAAAGGTGATAAGCTTTTGGTAGGCTTTAGCTCGTTCTTTAAACATATATATCCACCGAGTTAAGATCTTTGAAATTGAGGTCTCTTTTGCTTAATAATATACGCAGCAATGTCAATTGCTTCGTCTTCTGGTAAAGAAGCATCTTGATAAGGCATGTTCCAATATATAAATGAAGAAAGCATGTCTAATCGCGTCATTCCAGCTCCATCATTAAATGACTGAGGACCCCATAAAGGGGGAATGCTTTTTCCTTCTAATGCCGTTAATGTAGCTCCCCCCTCTCCATTTTCTTTATGACAAGATGCACAATAAGAAATATATAATTTTTCCCCTTTCTGAGAATTTCCTTTATATTCACTTTTTAAGAATTTTAGGCCTAGCCAGGGAATATCCTTAATATGTTCAACTTCTTTCGAAATCCATTGTAAATAAGTGACTATATCTTTCATCTGTTGAGAATTTTTAGGAAGAGAAACTCCGTTCATACTCCTTTGAAAACAGTTGTCAATACGCTCTTCGATGCTAATTTCTCTATTGTCCCGTTTAGAAAAACGGGGATAGCTGGTTGTGACTCCGATCAATGCAATTCCGCCATTTTTTCCTCCTAAAGTGTCTCCCCCTAAAAAATGACAGTTTGTACAAGAAAGTTGATTTTTCACATACTCAGGCGCATAGTGTGGTGTATTCATGATGAGTCGATATCCTCTCATGACACTATCTCGAATATCTAAAGGGGCTTGTTCGGGATCTTGCAAATCTACACTATAAATTGTATGAGCTTGAGTCAAAGCAAGTCCATGTTTAAATGAGCAGCGATCATAACATTCAATCTCACGAGCTTTATGCTTAATAGCCCAGAAAAGGCCAATTCCTAAAAGAATTGCTAAGATGAAAGAGATAGATTTAATCATGTTAATATGCAATGTATGGTTAATGTAGGTAAGTAAAATAGTTGATAACTTTTTTACCCATAAAATTTTTAAGTATCAAAAGTTTTGACAATATTTTTGTTTAAACCCATGTTGATTGAATTATTAAATCTTTTTTATAGAAAATGGCAAGAAAGATTCATCATTTTTTTAATGAGCAGTATAATTGCTTTTTTTTAAATTTTTTTTTGCACTTTAAATAACAAAGCTTTAGAAAAATTGAAATTCAATTTACGGATAAAGGAATATAAGTATGTCTGCGAGTTTAACCATCCGTCGATTTGGCTACATCGCCTCCCTCTTAATTTTTATTTTAGGTGCAACCTTATTTTATAATGAATCTCATACTTTTTGGAATAGCTTATCGGCTGCTTTTTTAAGCTCTCTTTTAGTTTTGATTTCTTTTATTATGATTAGCTGGCTAGTTCAAGTTTTTACAAAATAGATTTGCGAAATTCACTTTATTTTGTAAAGATAGTCTTACTTAAATCAATTCCCCTAATTTTTATAGGATGATAAACAGCCAAAAAAGTTTAAATGTGCGATTGAATCCGCACGAGGGCCTTTAGCGAAACATTTTAAAGTGAGTTTTTACTGTGAAACTTTTGTATAAAACGTTGATTTTTCTATTAGGTATAGTTAGCTTTCCGCTTGTTGTGATTGCTCTCCCTCAACTAGAAAAAAAAATAACGTTGGATTATTTAGCGAGTCAAATTTCTCAAGAACAATATCCAGCTTTAGCACTTTTTAAAATCTGGGATTCCTCTATAGAGATTGCCGATCAATCTAAAGAGTTATCTTGCACTCCTCTAGACTTATTAAATTCTGTGAAAATTTGTTCACAAGAACAATTTGCTTATCAATTTATTAAACTTTGTCATCAACTTGGCATTCGCACACGATTAAGTAGTAAACAGAATGCTTTTGCCTTTGATTTTGGCTATGACGACGAATGGATCTTCATTGATTTAGAAAAAAAACAAGTTTATCTAACTTTAGACAATCAAACACTCGCCTCTTCCGAAGATTTAATGGACGATCCATTTTTAGCTTTAAGGAGTAAAGATTCAATTTATGATACTGATGTTGACTTTGAAAAAAGTATTATAAAGCTAGCTCAATTCTCGATTACTGAACCTTTTTTGGTCGAGCAAGAAAGTGGCTTATATGGACAAATATTTGATACAGAGAGCGGATTTAATCCATTTAATATTGATGAAGTTGATTTAAAAGACCCTGTACCTGGGGATATACAAGTTGGGAATCAATCCCAAGTGTTTGATTTTACTTCTCCTTGTTTTTACTTAATGAATCTAGGTGAAGTGCCTGCAGGAAAAATTTGGTGGCAAATTTCCCCTAACCCTACTTTTAATTTTATTCCCTCCAATTTTGAACAAATTGAACCTTTTAAAACAGAAGTCATTTTATCTCCGACAACTGAAACATTTTTTAATGCGGGAAGCATTTATTATTTCCGAATTAAAGGCTTCTCTGATGGTAAATGGGGTGCTTGGTCCAGAATTTTTGCCTTTACCGTTGAAAAACCAGATCCAGTTGCATTAGTAGAATTTGAAAAAAAGGGTCAGCTTTTTGAGCTAAGTTGGGAAAGAGAATCTATTGATGATCCGACTATTGAATATTTAGTTTTCGGATCAAACTCTCTAGATTTTATTCCTACTCTTTATACAAATTTGCAAATTAATGCAATGGAAGACGGGAAAATCACAGATATAGAAATTAATAACAATTTAGTTGCAATTATTAAAGAAACTAAAATTTTGGTAGATGGATCTTTAGCATACTACCGTATTATTGCAAGGAAAAATGGACAATACTCAGTCCCTTCTTCCCTTATCCATGTTTATGATGAGGAACTTATTCAACCACGTAATGTTTTGCAAGTTGTTGAACAAGAAGAGGGTAAACACATTATTAAAAGAATGTTATTACCCCTTTCTTATCCATATTTTCAAAGTTTTTTACCTCAAATTTCTAATTCTTACGATACTTTTGACAATAGCCTAATTAAACTCTATAAAATTTATCATCGAACACCAGTTTTACCTTTAATAGAAATCAAAGCTTATCAAAAATCTTCTTATGTACCAGATCAAATTTGGGAACACGTGCGACCCTATTTATTGCCAGAAAATCATCCGGTTAAGCCTAAATTAGATCGTATGTTTTCGGCAACTCGCGTGATTTTAACACCAGAAACTTTTAAAAAGGCTGGTTTTAAACGCTATCAACAAGGACGTGCTAGCCGCATCATGGCATCTCCCCACCCTGATTTACCTCACCACTTTATCAAAGCATTTCCAGATAGCGATCTTGTTGTACGGGCAGAGTGGCATAAATTTGTTCATCGCATTGAAGGGGCAAAAGTGATAAGAAACTGGATTACTAATAATAACTTACAAGCCACTTTCAGTGTTCCTAAGAAGTGGATTTATCCTTTACCAGAATATCCCTCTCCTCCTAATTCATCTAGATACATGCGAAAAAATTTTATTTTAGTCGCAGAAAATATGCGTATTTTGAGTCATGAAAAAAATGAAAAGGCCTATAAACATCGTATGACTCGCAAATTATTAGACCAAATTTATCAAGTTTTTGACGATTTAGGGCTGTATGATTCTGTTTATGCTTTTAATGTCCCTTTTTGCAAAAATGGAAAGCTAGCTTTTATTGATACTGAACATCATCATAGATGGCCAGTTCCTTTTCAAAAGCTTAAAAAATACTTTTCAAATGATATGCAAAATTATTGGCAGCAACTTATTGATAAAGGTGGGCCAAAAGGGCATATTAGAAATCCTAATTATTAGGAAATTTCTTTTTTTGGAGTCGATACTTAACACAGTATCGACTCTATATTTTAGAAGATTCATTTATGTAGATTTTTTATTCTGTTTTTCAAACACTCTTACAAGTCAATGATTTTTTATCAAATGAAGCCAATTTCTAAAAAACAATTAAAAAATTCTTTAAATTACTCTTAGAACTTGGATTAATCGATTCCATTCGTTCACGTCTAGGGGCATTCGGAATGTCTTGCTGCAAACCACTGTTTAAATTTATCACTCAGCCATAGTAAGCAAGGAAAAAGAATAAGCCATACACCTCCAAGAATCATCAAAGTTAAAGGTAGCGGCTTAAGTAAGCTGATACTTCCGAGCCGGATAGCCGAAAAATAACTAAGAGGGCCACCAAAAGCACCTAAAACTGCTGCCAATACCCATCTTTGATTAAGCCAAGAAAAAAGAGGAAGGTTAACAGCTACCAGAGCCCAAAGTAAGAAAATCCACACGGGAGGAAGCCAAATGATTGAATGAAAAGAATGATGATAATTGATTAAACCAAATTGAGCATATAAGGCATCTGACAAAGGCCCTAAGAGACAGATAAAACAAACCAACAAAAAATCTGCTTTTCGAGAATTCGATCGAAAAATCTGATAAATAATGATAAATAAAACAAACCAAAATCCATAATAATGTGTGCGGTTATGTGCGGCATCATTTAAACACCAACACCATCCCCCATAAAATAGAGCGGTGCTAATCGCGCGGTCTAAAAAAGGAAGCAACACGTTGTGATCCAAATTTAAAAATTTTTGATATCAATTGATACAATAAAATCCCTACAACAATTCCGATTGCCGTATAGCCCAAGCCTTCCAATGTCAAATTAATACCTGCTTGATAAGAATAAAAGGTTTCTTGAGCAATAGGGTAATTCATTTCTTTTAAGAAAACAAATGGGCGTTCAAAATAAGAGCTTTGAACCAAACTTCTTAAACTATCATTGAGGTTTTGCCAACGAGTGACTAATGCCTGCATGAACTCCCCTTGTTTGACGAAATCTAAATCACTACTATGAACAAATTTTTGAATATATTGTTCTAAAGATTTATTAGAGGCAGAAGCTAATTGGCTTAATTGATCAATTATATATTTCAACTCATCAACATGACCCGCTAACCGTTGCACGTATTGTTGCAAAAATTCAGGGATTTGACTTCCTAAAAATGCCCCTAAAACAACAAAAAAACGATCCAAAAACTTATCCAAAATTTGCCAAAATTTCATCAAATTACCTAACTCATCTATCTCATCATGCCTAGTTCTTTTATTATTTTTCAACTCTGGCACAATCTAATGATCCCCTGGATAGTAAGGTTCGATGTGAACGGTCACATCTCGAACTGCTGGCCAAGCTTTTTGAATAGCTGCGCGTACTTGTTGACTAATTTGATGTGCGAAATCAACTGTAAGTTTTGGTTCCACTTCAACGTCGATATCCACATGAGCGTCAGGACCATAAAGTTGAATGCGAATTTTTTCTGTCGCTTGCACTCCTTCTACTTCATGCGCAGCTTTTTCGACGGTTTTAAAAAACTCTTGATTAGGGACTTTATCTGTTAGTTGATTAAAGTTTTCACGTGCAGCAAAAACCCCAAGACCTATCATAAATAAAGCAATCAGAATAGCTCCTATATGGTCAACGATTCCGCTCCATTCAGGAACCAAGGCAGCTGCAATTAATGTTAAAGTTGCCAATAGGCTTGTTAACCCATCTATTCGATAATGGACAGCGTCTGCAGCTAGAGCTGGACTATTTTCTTTTTTTGCCGTTCTAAAAATTAATTGATAACAAATTTCTAAAAGAATCATAGCTGTAGCAGGAAAAATCCAAGCCCAGGGATGTAAAAAAGGTTGAGGAGCTTCCTGAATAAATCCATTGACTTGTTGGAACAACATAATGGCTCCAATAAAAATTAAAATTAAGCCAATTAAAAGACCACCCAAAGGTTCATAGCGACCATGTCCAAAAGGATGATCTTCATCAGGTGGTTTACGAGCTAATTTTATGCATATAATCAAAAAAATAGTCGATAGAACATCCATTAAACCGGAAATAGCATCTAAGAAAAGAGTAGAGCTATTGATCAACGCTACACCAAAAAGTTCAAAAACAATAATAGCTAGTCGTATTTTTATTCCCAATTTAGCAGATCGAAGAATAAGTTGACTGCGTTGAGCTCTTTTGAGATAAACATCCGCTGGAAGAAAAACTGGTTTGGGAAATTTTGCCATGAAAACCTTTAATTAATAGTCGATTGTGTTTCTAATTTTCCAAATAATTCTAGTGCTTGCTTTAAAGGCGTCTTTTCACCCACAACAACTAAAACATCATTAGCGAGTAATTGAGTATCCGGAGAGGGATTAGAAATAACAGCTTTTTCGCGCCTAATTAATAAAACCGTCATTCCGTGTTTTTTACGTAAATTTGATTCAGATAAAAGCATCCCAACCAAGGGAGAATTTTCGTGTAAACGAAAAGTTCCCATTTCAACGTTTGATAAATTTAGCTTAACTTCTGATAAATTTGTTAAAGGAGCTTGTTGATCGCGTAACATTTTGTATCCATCTGCTCGAACCTCTGTGACAAGTTGATGGATTTCTTCATCTGGGATGTAATATTGTTTTAATACACGAGAAAAAATTTCTACAGAAGTTCCTAATTCATCAGGAATTACTTCATCAGCACCTAATTTATGCATTAACAGCATTTCTCGCATGTAACGTGTTCTTACAACAATGTAAATGGTTGGATTAGATTCTCGTGCAATTTTAACAATTCGTCTTGCTGCAATAGGATCATTAACTAAAACAGCAATTGCTTTGGCTTTATGAATGTGGGAGTGTTCTAAGACAGTTAGATGTGTCGCATCACCAAAATAAATTGATTCATTAAGTGTCCGTTGTTCCCTGACAATATCTGGATTCATTTCTAGTATTGTATAAGGAATATTTGCTAATTTGCTTGAACGCGCTAGATTTTTCCCACTGATCCCAAACCCAACAATAATCACGTGATTACTGAATGACCTATCATCACTTTTTCGTTGTTCTCTTAGGCCTGAAAGCAATTTTTGTGGTAAAGGTAAAGAACAGATGAAACTAACAATTTTTGGAGAAAAAGAAATCAAAATTGGGCTAATCGCAAGAGAAACAAGTGAAATTGATAAAAAAAGTTGGTATTCATAATCCGTTAGGAGTCTAAAAGACATTCCAGCGTTTGCTAAGACAAAAGAAAATTCTCCAACCTGACTTAGCATTAAACCTGTTAAAATAGCTGTTCGCATGGGTAAACCAATCATCAATGTTGTTAATCCTGTCACGAAAATCTTTAAAAAAATGACGAGGGTAGCTAAAGCTAGAATAGTAAATAAATGATGGATGAAAAAATCGATATTTAACAACATGCCTATGGAAACAAAAAAGAAGCTAATGAAAAGCGTTTGCAAAGGAAAGATATGCCCCACAGCTTCATGGCTATACTCTGATTCAGAAATAATTAAACCAGCTAGAAATGCACCGATCGTTAAGGAAAGGCCTAAGGTTGACGTCAGCCATGCAACACCAAAGCAAAGAGTTAATACACTTAATAAAAAGAGATCTTTATTCCGCGTTCTTGCCACTTGTAGTAATAAACGAGGGACGATCCGTTGCGCACTAAAAAAGACAGCGACTAAAATTAACATTCCTACCATAAAAGGTTTAAAAACTGTCCACTCTATTTGAAATTGTTTTTCTTCCATATTTCCAGAAAGCATAGGAATAAACAAAATCATTGGAATTGCAATCAAATCTTGAAAAATCAGAATTGAGATAGAAAGTTTACCCTGAGGACTTAAGCTTTCCCCTTTTTGCTCTAAAAGTCTAACAACAATTGCTGTGCTGCTCATAGATATTAAACAGCCGATAAAGATAGATTCTTTCCATGGCAATTGCATGAGCTGGGTTAAAATATAAGTAAATAGAATGGTTAAGCCAACTTGTAGAGAACCTCCTAAAAAAAAGAGCCGTCTAATCTGAAAAAGTTTTTTAATGGAAAACTCCATTCCAATTCCAAACAAAAGGAGAACGATTCCCAATTGAGCTAACATTTCTACATCTTTACTTTCTTGCACGAAGGCTAATCCGTGCGGGCCTGCTAACATACCTGTTAAAAGAAAACAAACAACAGGAGGAATGTTAAATCGATAACCCACTAGAAGGATAATAATCGATATAGCAAACAGAATTAATAAATCTGTAAATAGAAATAATTCCATATCGAATCCTATTTTACTTGCAAATGGAGCTTTGTTTTTTAAGCCAGAGAGTTTTAATTAGCAAATTAAAGATTGAAGTGAAAGAAATGGTTTTCTGCTAGTTTCAAAAAGCTGTTCTAATCAAATTAATTCTAGGGCTCCAAAATTTGAAAAGATATTCAAAATTTGGAGATTGGAATCTTATAAAAGTTTATTTTTTCTTAATCAATGCTTGTACAGCTTCATTGACTGCGGCTTTATAACCTTGATAACCATTTTGCAAATCATCAACAGTTATTGAATAAGCAATATCTGGAGTGACACCCAAATTTTCTATTTTTAATAAAGTTTCGGGTCTTTCTGCAATAGAACCAGTATAGGAAAATGCAGCAATTCCATTATTATTTGGAAAACTGGCCTGTAAAACAAATCCACCTGCGCCAGATGTACGCGTTCCAAAAAGAACAGCTCTTTGATTATCTTGCATTATAGCTGGCATGAAGTCGCCACCTGAAAAGTCGAGTTCATTGATCAACATTAAAATAGGCTTTGTATAACGATAATCAGAATGAGGATTAATCCAGTCACACCCTTCTAGATGCGTTGGATCGGTTAAAGTTCGCTGCTCGTCCCATTCTTGAATTGTAAACTCATAAAAGGCTTTGAGAAATAATAAATGTTGATAATCAATAGGACCTTCTTCTATCTCATCATCTATTCCTTGTTGAATTTTTTCAATTACGTCTAAAATTTGATAAGCAGTCAAAACATCTTTTTGTGTAATTTTCATTTGGTGTTTAGGTGTTTTAAGCGGATTTAAAGCAAGCATAGAAGCTAATTCATATTGGAAAGAAGCATAACCACCACCATTATGCACTTGATCGATCACTAAAGCATCTGTTTTTTGCTCTAGATAGTTTAGTAATTCTCCAAACTCTTTACTCTCTTCTTTATGACCAATATAATGAGGAATGCGGATATATCCGATTTTTTCTTCTTCAGATATTTTATAAATATAGGCATACCAGGAAATTTCTTTTTCTTTGTCAATTTTATCAAACATCCAAACACGAGGCCCTAAAGTAGGAATAAAACTTTTTCGAGCACATAATGTTCCATCCCGCTTTGTTTCAGACATCATTTTACGATGCGTCAAATTCATCATCGTCATGTAAGGACTTCTAATACTGATTTTTTTGTTAGGAAAAAAACTTTCCACAGTTTGTAGGAAAAGAGAGGGAGAAAAAATCAATTCGGGACGATAATCCCAAATGAGTTGGTAGCTCAAAGGAACTTCTTTTGAACGAGAGCGAACTTTAATAGTTACAGGCCCTTGAGGAATGATGTCTCCAAGCCATCCTAATCGATTAGTCAATTTAATTTCTGCCAATGCTTGATCTGTTAGGGGATTAGAATTTTTACTTCCATGTTGTTTTAACTCTTCGATCACATCGCCTAAAGGGCGATCATCAAATTCTATGATTTCATCTCCTACTTTAATTGTATAAGTAGAAGGAGGTAATTTTAATTCATCGATCCACGTAATAAAATAACGATTATTGACTCCTTTAACATCAAAAGGAAGGGTGGCAGTTTCTGTGGAAAAAAAAATAACATCAACATGATAGTCTTTGGTTGAAGCCAAGAAATTTTTAACAATTCTTTGAAAATCTTTATGAGTCAGGGTCGGATTCGATAAAATAAGATCAATTGATTTATTCAATTCCTCGTCTAAATTCAGTCCTGTATAATTTTTTTTCCATTCCAAAGGAGCATACCCTACATCGAAGACATGCTTAATCATTTTAAGATCTTCAATCATCGATCCTTTCTTTATATCCTCTGTAGAGGCAAAGCTCAATGAAGCATTGAATAAAACAAAAATTGCGCAACTTCTGAAAGTGTTAAGAAAAAACTTATTCATTTCTACCTTTTTTGGTTTAAAAGAGATTAAGGACTATTTCTATATTTTTATTCTATCCAATGAATCACATAATAATACTACACAAAAATATAAAATAATTGAACAAAAATTTATTCATCATTAATAATGAATTTTAAGACAAAAAATCAAAGGTTGGGTAAATAATTGCTAATGTTTTGAAACTATTTAGGTATTTATAGGCTAAGAATCCCTGATTATTTATTTGGTTGATGTTCAACGAACGATCTCATTTTATCAAACGATTTTTCATCTTAAAAAACACTTTATACAGAAAAATCATTAATATATAAAAATGAAAACATAGGGAACAATTCTTGCATTTGCGGAAAAAACTTTTGCTTTCTTACCTCATCCTTTTTAATCCATTTATAAAGCCCGATAACCTATTGGTTGTTTGTGTAGGAATTACTTTAATCACAAAAGATGTTAATTAAGGTTTTCAATAAGCAACCTTGATTGGAGTTGCTCCAGTTATTGAACTTACTTAGAAAAGCTTAAGGACAAATCATTTCGTATACCCGTAATTGTGCAATGTTTTTTAGTTGATCTTCGTTTTTCTATTCATTAGGAAGAGTTGGCAAGTTTCCATTTTGCTCCCCGTCCCTTACCTTGAGGGATAATGATTCCTTCGTCTCTTAGTTGTCTTAAAACCAGACGAATTGTATCTCGACTGACAGCAGGACAAGCCTTTTCAATATCCGAAATGGCAAAGGGGCCTATCATTCTTTCAGCAGTTTGACGAATATAAGCATTTTTGCTGCCTTGGCCAATCTTTAGTGTTCCTACACGAGCTTCAAATTCGTTATAGGCCCTTAAAAGCACTCCCCAAAAATATGTCATCCAAGGCATCACATCATGCTTTCCTTCATGCCAACCTTTGGAACTTTTTTCTAGTGTCGCATAATAACTTTCTTTAGATTCTTCAAAAATGCGTTCTAAACTAATATAACGGCCTACTTGATAATCAAAATGATATAAAAGTAATAAAGTGAGTAATCGCGCTGTTCTTCCATTTCCATCACTAAAAGGATGGATGCATAAAAAATCTAAAATTGTCACAGGCAAAATAATCAACGGCTCTTTTTGAATAGATTGAATGTTTGTTTCATATCCTTCAATTAATGCATGCATTGCACTTGGAGTTTCAAAAGCAGATGTTGGATTAAAGCGTATACGTCTTGTCCCATCTGAATGAATTTCTGTGATTTGATTGTCTAATTTTTTCCACTGTCCCCCACTCTGGGATTGATAGCGATAAAGCCAACTATGTAACTGTAAAATTACATTATTTGTTAAACGCATGTATTGGCCAGATTGATGAATCAAATTTAAAGCGTCACGATAACCGGCAATTTCTTGTTCTGACCGGTCAATGGGAGCGCTATTTTTAATCACTAAATCAGCAATTCGATTATGAGGAGCTGTAATTCCTTCTAATCGATTAGATGATTCACTCGACTCAATGGCGGCAACTTGCTGTAAATTTTTTAAAATCTCAGGGGATTGCTTGAAATACAAAGCCTGCTTTCCTCGATATTCACCAAGTAAACGCAAAGTTGACAGATGTTCTTCTGAAAAACGAAGCGAATTTAAATAACTAAGGGATAATGAATGCATATATGTATAAATAGGGTAATAATGGTTAGTTTTTACCCTATTTATAAAATAGATTCCCCTATTTTTCTACTTTTATTTGAAAGTTGGGGAGGTTAGAGGGATTGATGAATGCAAATGAAATTAAAAGAGGAAAATCCTGTTTTAACAAGGCAATCGCAAAGGATAGACTACCTGTGTTAAGTTGCAACCTCGCTATTACAGCTATTCAATTCCCTCAAATCTTTGTATAAAAGCTTGATGCATAGGAACATCTTCCCATCGAGAAGACCTATTCCCTCTTAATGTTTCTTTGTCATATCCTGTGATAAGAGAAAAAACAAGAAGTATGGAATTATCAATTGAATAATTGACCCGCCATGTTTGATAAGCAAGTTGATAATTGTTACCTTTAATAAGTTTAATACGATTATTGGAAGAAGGAAAAGGATTTACTTGTAAACGCAATGCGATCTTCGCTTGCAGAAAGCAATCCCACTCTTTTTCTAGATATTGGAACTGTTCGAGAACTTGTGATGACCATTGGATAGAAAATACTTCGTCAGTAATAAGGTCATCCAACCATCCCTGTTTTTGGCATTGAAAAGAATCGGCATAGTTAAGATAAGGCTTGATATCTAGAATAGGAGTTCCTTCTAACAAATCATGGTTGACAATATAAAGTTTTAATCCACAAATCTTTTTCAATTTGACGCAAGAAAGTCCTATTAAATTAGGGCGATGAGGAGAACGCGTTGCAAAAACACCTTGTTTTTTCTCTCCTCTTGGAGGGAGTACTTTCGGTTTCCAATGGGTATGTAAATGAAATCGAAATAATATCCATATTCTTTCAAATCCTTCCAAACCTTTAAGGGCCTGTTCAAATTGCACCTGAGGAAGTAATTCAATAAGCCCTTCGCTGTCAGAAAGAGGCGCTTGTCTAGGAACTTGATATTTTTTTATTTGCTCAGCTCGAAAATAACCAATAGGCTTCATGAAAAATTGTGTTTTGTCGTCTAACATTGTTTCCTTCAAATAAACAGAGAAAATTGGTATTAATTTTCACATATTCATTGTTAAAATGAATCAATTTTTGATTTCTATTAAATTTTTACTATTTTGCCAGAGGAAAACATGCCTTTTACAATCGGTGGCGAATGGATCCCTGAGCCAATGCCAGCCATTAAATCTAAACATCCTATAAAAGTTATCAAAGAAAAAAGAGGATCTTCTATTGTGACTATTATTTTAAATCTTCCATTACAAACTGAAGAGTTAAAATTTTTATGTTCAACGCTTAAACAAAAATTTGGGTGTGGTGGTGCTGTTAAATCTAATCAAATTGAATTGCAAGGAGATAAAGTGCAAAGAGTCAAAGATCATCTCAAGCAAAAAAAGAGGTAAAAACAATAAAAAAATAAATACCTTTTTTTCCGAGTTTGATGTTTAAATAAATTTTATGAGAATACACTAAAAATAGAATCACTAGAAATTTGTGAAAACCACAGTTCTTGTTATTAATAAAACGAGGGAATGAAATGAAAAAACCAACTTCCTGGCTGTTAATCGCCAATAGTAGCTTAGCTAAAATTTATAAAATTGAAACAATTCGTTCATTAGCTATTGTAGAGACCTTTGAACATCCTGAAAGCCGGCTGCATAATCGTGATCTTGTTTCAGATAAACCTGGCCGTGATTTTGAAAGTTTTGATCAGACTCGGCATAGCCTGGAGCCTCATACAACGCCAAAACAAAATGAATTTAATATTTTTGCTAAACATCTAGCAAGTTATCTAGATACTGCACGTAATGAGGGGAAATTTGAAAAACTGTACATTTCTGCCCCCCCTTCTTTATTGGGGTTATTGCGTCAATTTCTGCATACCTCAACGGCAAAATTGGTTTGTGGAGAAGTTAATAAAGATATGACGCATATGACTCCCGATGAAATAATGACTCATCTTCCTTTTTTTAATTAAATATTCGAAAAGCAATGAAAAATGATCAATTATTTTTGGAGCGAGCTAAGAGAAAGTGGAATTCACGTTCGAGATCAGTGGCAGTTTGAGCTAAAATCAGAATTTAGGATTAATCAGACGCTGGTCAAAAATATTTATAAACAAGAATTTTATTTTTTTATTCCCAGTCCTTTACAAATTAATTCAGAGACCCTCACTAAGGCTCAATTTTTCTCTGATCAAACAAATTTGATTCGTTATAAAACGCCTCGGATGAGTTTATCTGAATTAATCGATCTTTCATATTCTTCCTCACCTCTTAATCGCTTACAACTAATTATTGAAGCTAATTTAACAAATCAAAAAAGTATTATCGATGAATTGCAACTATTTGCAAATATTTTCAAAACAGCTTTGAGAGATCGAATTTTTCACATTTCACAAAGCTTAGAAAAAATGGAAAATCAAACGATAATTCTTTATTCTTCCATCATCGAAGAGCTTTCTAAACAAGTTCAACAAGTCACATTTCACTATCGTGAAATACAAAAGAAACTTTTACACAATTCTTCTTCTCAAATTAATTATGCTTGTAAGTATGTAGATGAATTTATCAGTCACACAATTGATGAATATTTTCTTATTCTTCTTAAACAATTTACTCAAAATGATAAAAGGGACATTCATGTAAAAAAAGAATTGGCTAGACATATAGCAAAAGAAAAAGAGTATAGAAGAGAATGCAAATTAGAATCGAAGTCAAATGATGAGCAAAATAATGAATCCATTTTATACCGGCAAGGATTGCTTAATCGATTTATGCTTGAATCACTCATGTTAAAAAGTTATCGAGCTTCTCTTGAAGAAAAACATGGAAACATTTTAGGCGGTGTAGCTGCAGGAATTGCTATGTTTGTCTATATGATTTTATTTGCTTGGAAAATTTCCGTTTTTGTCATCAATTCATTCCCTTTTATTATGTTTGCCGTATTTTTTTATATTTTAAAAGATCGTATCAAAGAAGGACTAAAAAAAATTTATTATACAAAGGCTTCTCGGTGGTTTCCTGATTATTCGACAGAAATCAAAACACAAAATGAAAAAAAAATCGGCCATTTAACAGAAAATTTTGCTTTTATTGAACCATCTCAATTACCTCCCGATTTTTTGGAAATTCGGAATCATCATTTTCACGAAGAACTTCAAGCTTTAAATCGACATGAATCTATTCTTCATTACAAAAGAGAAGTCTCTCTCTATTATCAACCCAGCCATTTACAAAGAAGAAGAAAAGAGTTAACAACCATTTTTAGACTCAATATTCAACGATTTGTGCAAAAAGCTAGTAATGCGTTGCAATCAAACCTGACTCTTAACCTTTCTACTGAAGAAATTCAAGAGCGGTTATTACCTAAAGTTTATCATCTCAATATTATTATTCGAAATACCTATCAACAACCCGATTTTACTTATAAAAGTGAGATAGAAACTTTTCGTGTTGTTGTTGATAAGGTCGGTATTAAACGAGTCGAACAAATTAACCAAAATTAATCCATGCGTAAAGAACCTCTCAATTTATCTCATCAAACTCTTTTAACTCAAAAATTTCGGCAGATGAGATTAGTAATTTCTGAATATTCTTTCGCAAATCTTTATTTGTTTAGAAAACAACATGAATACGAAGTTATCTTTGGAGAAGATATTTACATAAAAGGAATTGATCGAGGAAAACTCCCTTTTATGATGCTGACTTCAATCCCTCATCATCCCAAAGTTTCATCTGAAATTATTTTTTTCTTAAATACAGGCTATTTCTTATTTCCCATTCCAGAAGAATGGAATCCTTTATTTGACTTTCCATTGAATTTTAGCTTTGAAGATGCAGACTCTGATTATTTATTTAAAGTTGAAAAACTAGCTTTTTTTTCAGGAAGACACCTAAGCAAAAAAAGAAATTTAGTCAAGCAATTATTCGATCGATATCAAATTGAAACGGCCCAGCTAACACAAAAAAACAAAAGCGATGCTTTAAAAATTTTAATCAATTGGCAAGATCAACAAAAGCAACAGGAACAGACAGACTATTTTTCGTGTCTAGAAGCTATTAAATTGCTAGAATGTTTAAATTTAGAAGGAGTTATCATTTATATAGATGGCAAACCTGCTGGTTTTACCATTGGAGAATATCTCACACCAACCTGTTTTGTGATTCATTTTGCTAAAGGGGATGCTAACATTCATGGCCTTTATCAATATCTTTATCAATATCAAGCCCAAATACTATCTAAACAAACAGAGTGGATCAATTTGGAACAAGATCTCGGATTACCTTTTTTAAGACAGGCTAAACATTCCTATGTGCCAGACCGAATGATTCTTAAGCAACGCGCTAGGGATAAGAATAAAGAAGCCTAATCAGTTTTTTTAAATCCTATTGATAAAGAATGACAAGGAATATTAAACAAATCCTTGTCACTCATCAAAATAAATTAAAATAACTTTTGCGAATTGCTTATACCTAGAATCAGTGAGCCAGCTATAGCGCTCGCAAAATAGATAGGTAGAGGCAGAGGAATTTGTGCATAATATCTATAAGCCCACATCCCACCAATCCAAGTCACAACACCAGTTAAGCTAGAAACTACTCCTTGAACAGATTTTTGGGTCTTTGTTTCCGAAGGTAAAATCTTTTGAACAATTTCTGCAATAGTATCAGCTATTATAAGGCTTATAATACTTACAGTAGCGACAGAAGTTGCAGCTATATAAGGATTTTTTAAGTAAGGTTGAGCCCGGTTCACTTCTCTCTGAGCGTAATTCACTCCTGATTTAATAACTCTAACTGCATATCCAGCTAAATTTCCAAAGATTTCGTTTGTTTGGTGAGCGGCATAAGCGACACCAGAAAGAATACCGTTCTTGATCATTGCATAATCAATCTTTTGATACATAAAAGTTCCAATTGTTAAAGTTTAGGGTTATTACTTAATATAAAGTCAAAAATTTTGTTTTAATTAACGAATAAATACCAATTGTCGCTGCACTCACAGCCGTGCTAACTAAAGGTGAAAGAGGTAGCTTCAAAGCTTGAAAAACAGCATAATTCAATCCAATAATCATTCCACCAAGTATTGGGAAAGTTAAGAAAGCTACCACATTTTTTTCTGTTTCCATCAACCGATCAGGATAAAATTGGCTAAATCTTGAAATCGATCGAGAAACAAATAACACCAATTCTGTTGTAGCGATACTTGTAATAATGGTCGCTAAAATAGGCAAGTAATTATTTCGCGTATATTTTGAAGTTTGGCTTACAAAAGAAATTAAATGACCTTTAAAAAAAGTTTGATGTTTCGTGCGATCTTTTAAAGAATTTTGACAAAATCCATCGAGAAAATCAAAATTAATATTAAAATTCATGATTAACTCTATCTAAGTTCTGCACGTAAAAGTTGAAAACCAATTTGTGCACAAGAAGTTGCTACACACACAAGGGCATACTTTGAAGCAGATATATTGGGCTTTAAAATGCGTCTAAAAGCTGTATGCAAACCTACTAATGACGCAATAGCAAGTGCTAAAAAGGCTACATCTTTTTTGTTTTTTTGATCTTCAGTAAGATTTTCTTCTCTAATACACGTTTCCTCTACTTTATCATGTAATAAATCCCCAGCATTGAAAACTATCTGAAGTAAAATCATATTTGTAATCGCGACTACAGGATAAGCATAACGAGGATTTTGAAGTTTTGCTGAGCTAAAAGCCACAATTTTCCTAGTTTTGTCTTGTATAATTGCAGGGCTTTTACGAGCAAAATTTATCCCCTTTGCCGATAGACTTTTCGCTATGTTCAAGCCTTTGAAGATGTATACTTTAAGAAAATTTATTTTTTTTTCGGCATATTTTTTTGCAATTCTCAAGCCTTTTTCGATGTTTTCTTGAAATATATTAAAAATTTTCTTAAAGAATTCATTCGCACCTTTAAAAAATTTGATCCCATAATTTTTAGTACTACCTGCTACTTGGCCGGCTTGTTTAGAAAAGTGCTTACAATAGTCAACAGCTTGGTTTTTAATTGTTTCAAAATTAATGCTCATCGTTTTTTCCTTTGGATTAAAGCTGTCATAGAATTTAACTTATTATTTAAATTAGTTTCAAGAAAATAATTCACTTTCTAATGATTGATATAGAAGTTTTATAATTATCATTGCTTTTTCCATTCTTTAAATATAATTTAAACTGAAAATTGTCTATAGTTATTTAAATTTAGTTAAATCTATCCATTAAAAAGTTGAAAATGATAAATATCTATTTATATATTTAATCACCCATTTCAGAAACTGTCGCTAACGTTAAATTATTTTTCCGCTTCTGAAAAAAATAAATGGGAATTCCAGGTAGGAGCGCCCCTAGGCCCCAATATAACTGAGAAGAAGAAGCTTGAAATAACATCCAAATAAGACCAATCAAAGATAACGAAGGAATAATAACCAGAGATATTTTTTTTGACATTTTTAATGTTGTCCTATTGCGATAATAAAGGACAAAAACAGCTAAACATGTCGCTCCATACTGTACAAATCGAGAGACAACGCTGATCACAGCTAGCTGAGTAAAACTCCCTGACAAAGCAGCAATGGTAGTCAAACTTGCTGTCAAGAGGATAGCTCCCACGGGAACACCGGCTTTATTATTTTTGGCGATCCATCTGGGAACCAAACCATCTTCTGCTAAAGCCGCTCCACTTCTTGGAGTAATAAAAGAAGCTGTAAGATTCACACCCCCAATCGAAATAATCATACCTAAAGTTACAATCCATCTCCCAGCGGACCCAATCATTTGTTCAGTCGCATCAGCTAAAGGAATAGAACTTTCAGCCAAGTGAGGTCCTAATATCTCCATGGCAATTATTTGAATTAAAAAATATAGAAACGAGCAAAAGCTAATAACAGCCATCACCGCTATTGGTAAGTTATGGTGAGGATTTTTTATTTCTCCTGCAGCAATAACAAGAGTTTCAAACCCTCCAAAAGCATAAAAAATAACTATAGCGGCATTTCCAAAAGAAATAGAATCTAAATGGGATAATGACACATCAATCGCTTGAAAGTTCCCCTTAGTATAAAAAAAACCAATCAAAACAAAAAATAGAAGAGGTAATACTTTTGCTATCGTCACGACATTGTTGATATTTTTAAGTTTTTCAGTTCCTCCCATATTAAATAAAATAAGAAGAGCTAAAAAGGTTAAAATCAAAAATCCCCTTAAAGGCTCTGTCAATGCATTTGGCCAAATAGAACTCAGAGCTGTAACAAAACCTACAATAAGCGAAGCCCAAGCCATCGCTCCAGCAATCCATCGCATAAATCCTATTTCAAATCCTATAAAATCACCAAAAGCTTCTTTAGCATATAAATAAGCACCTCCATTGCGATCGAATAGAGCTGCACATTGCGCAAAGCACCAAGCAATTGACAAAATAAGTAGAGAAACAAAGACATAGACATACAGACTAGATGCACCGGTTAATTCAGAAACTTTTCCAGGGAGAAGAAAGATTCCCGATCCTAAAATCATATTGATCCCAAGCAAAATTGCGCTCATGAGCCCCATTTTATTTGTTGCCATCGTTTTCTCCCTATTGACTAGCTTTGACTAAACCCTCAAAGAGCTTTCGCGTTTCTTCTTGTTTATCAGCCATTAATTCTGGGTGCCATTGTACACCAATAATAAAAGAACTGTCTTCCTTTTCAATTCCTTCAATGATGCCGTCTCCTGCTACTGCATTAATTCGAAAACCCGGAGCGACCTTTTTTACCGATTGATGATGAAAACTATTGATAGTGGTATGGCTAACTTCCATGGTTTTTTTTAGAATTGAATGTTCCAAAATCTTAATTTCGTGAGCTGCTACATGTACCTGAGCTTGTTGAATGTGTTGATAAACTTGGTTTGAATGTAAAGAAACATCTTGATAAAGAGTTCCCCCAAAAGCAACATTTAAAAGCTGAGCTCCTCGGCAAATACCTAATATAGGTTTTCGGCTTTGATGAGCAAGCTGAACTAATTGAATTTCGTGTAGATCTCTCTCTGGGCATAAATCTTGTAATAAAGGATGAGGTTCTTCTTTATAAAAATGAGGATGTACATCACAACCCCCTGAAAGTAATAAACCATCAATTAATTCCATTTGTTGTTCAATTTGTTCCTGATCTGACAAAATCGGTAAAACAATTGGAGTTCCACCAGCAATTAAAATGGATCGAACATAATCTTGCCCTACAATTATACGCTCTCGCCCTCTAAAACACCCATTGTCAATCATTAATAAACTAGTTGAAATTCCAATGATTGGTTTTTTAGTTGCAGTTTTTCGCATAATTTTGACCGATAAGTTTGTTTTATAAAGTTTATTTCTTTTAGCATTAAAGCGTTCTAACAAAACATTTACATATTGTTGTAGAAAAAAATTTATTGTGAAGGGAAAGGAAAGCTAGGACAACACCCAGCGTAGAGTGGGGAACGCATTTGAATGAACCAGAGTCTATTTATAGGGAATAGATAAAAAATAGCGATACTCATTTATATTCTTTTTTTAAATTATAAATATTTTATACTATTATTGTTTTATTTGCAAATATTTATTATTATTTAGTAAAGTTAAACAGAAATGATAGTTAAATCTAAAAATTTAAAAATAATTAAATTCTTATGAAGCACTCCTCCTCTTTACCTTGGTATAAAAAAGGACTTCACTTTAGTTGCACAGAGTGCGGAAAATGTTGCACTGGGGCACCTGGTTTTGTGCTTATCAGTGAGCAAGAAATCCAAGAGATGGCACATTTTTTAGAAATTTCAGTCAAAAATTTTAAAAAATTGTATATCAAAAAAAGAAATAATCAGTCTTTTTTAATTGAAAAAAAATCTCCTGAAGGCTATTCATGTGTATTTTTTCGAGATAAAAAATGTACTGTTTATTCAGCCAGACCGTCTCAATGCCGTTTATATCCTTTTTGGCCTGAAAATCTCCTTTCTCGACAATCATGGGAGCAAGCAGCAAACTTTTGTGAAGGAATTACTTGTAAGGGGGCCGTATTCTCGCAAGAAAAAATTGATGAAATGAAAGAAATTCAAATGCAGGCTAATGAGCATTATGTAGTGAATGAATGAGCCAAGCTATCTAAGTTATTTATGTCCTTGCTAAAATCAATTGAGCTTCTTTTTCATCGATGAGAACAAATTGATTAAGATCTTCCTTATAGCAATAAACATCCGCGTGTGCAATATCAAACCACCATCCATGAATTCTTAATTCGTTTTTATCTAATCTTTCTCTAATAAAAGGATAACTTTTAATATGCTCTATTTGCTGAAGAACGTTAATTTGAGAAATTTGATTATGCTCAGATAAAGAAGGATTAATTGTCATTCCATTTCTCACTAAATTTAAAGAGATTTCTCCATGCTTAAGCCAAGACTGTAAATGAGAACAGCAATTTCCTGGTATCCCTTCAATTAAAGCACGCATGGCGCCACATTCAGAATGGCCACAAACAATAATATCGGGAACATTAAGTGAAAAAATAGAAAATTCAATGGCAGCCAAAGCACTATTATCTGAATCTATGGAAAAAGGAGGAATTAAATTTCCAATATTTCGAAGAACAAACAAATCACCAGGGTTTGTGGAAGCAAATAGATTTGGGACAACCCTACTATCCGAACAAGCAATAAAGAGGACATCAGGAGTTTGACCAAGAGCCAAATTAGCAAAAAGATGACGACTTTCTTCAGTTAAACCTTGTCTAAAATCGGCAATACCTTGAATGAGTTTTTTCATAACCTATGAATTGGTTTAAATTTGAATCAAGGAAAGCTTAAAGCATTCCTTGAAAAAGACCTATAAATTAAATTAATCAATCTTATTTTGAAATAATATTTAAAGCATGCATGAGAGCCCAAATATCTCCTATACGAATACTTGGATTCGTAAATAAAAGGTAGGAAAGCTCACTTTTAGGATCAAATTTTTCCCAAAACTTCATTTTTCCATCTAAGTGAAAAAATCGGTTAGCGAACTTAAATGAAAGCTCGGCAATATATTTTGAAATAGAATTCAACCCTTCTAATTTTCCTAACTGTCCAGTCGTGACAGCCCCAAAAGTAACATAGTGGCAATTTTCTTTAGCCAATGTATCAATAACAGTTGTTAAAAGAAACTCAGGAGTTCCATTAGCAGCACCAGGGATATGCATTAAACGATTAATCAACCATCCATTACGCGATTGAAGTTCATTGAGAACAACAACACCAGTAACCTTTTCTCCCTGCTTAGCGTAAAACCATCTTTTACCGGCTCGATTATCAAATAAATGTACGCGGGAGATATAAATTTGTGGACCCCGCCTTCCTTTAAGCCATTTTTGAGCGACTTCTTCAATTTGAGCTTCAAGGCTGAGATTAGGGATAAGGTATTCTTCCACAACCACGGCTTCCTTTTGGGCATGTCGAACTTTACGTCGAACTAAACTAGCATTAACTCCAGTTTTAGCTCTTGGGTCATCGTAAGGATCCATAAATAATTCATGTCCAAATTCTACTGAGGCATGGCAAACGTTTTCCATTGCCCATTTACAAAATTTTTCCGTTGTAATGACATAAATGATGTTTTTATAGCCTTCTCGATGGCAAAAATCTGTAAAAGATTTGATTAATAAAGGGGTATCTTCCCATTGGCACACAGGATCTCCGTATACAATAGCTCGTGAATTCTCTAAACGATAACCAATTAATCCATCAATAAAAGGATCAGTAAAAATTTGGCATCGTGGATCTAAAATAGCTTCTGAACAAGATCCTCCAAAACGTCTAACTTGCATTAATGCATCAAATTGCGGATCTACATTTTGATCTAAAGTAGGCATGACGGCGGTCATTTCTTATCTCCTAAAATTTACTAAACTAAATTTTGAGTTTTTCTTATCAATAATCAATCTGTGCTGACACGTTGAGAGAAAGACGTATGGAAAATAGTGGTGGACTATTTGCTTAAAAACGCCTTTTCCTACTTTGTAGCAAAAAATCTGACATAGACAGAAAAACTCAAAGTTTAAATTACTAAACGAATGCAGTTTTTTGTTTGTGAGTGGATAATAATTCTTGAATAATACTCAAACAAAAACGCTGGCAAATCTTCTAATGTTCGGCTAGAAATAAAATGACGATTGACCAGGAATAATGAGTGCATCAGACTTATTTTCTTTAATAACTTGAAAACCGATATCAGATTTGCAAGGCCTCCCATGCTTTCCTTTGCATATTTTATGACTTTTAGAACCAGCTAAAACGATTTTTGCTCCTTTTTTTAAACGATAGAGCGGATAATAAAGTTCCATTTTTTCATAAAAAATTTCCAAAAAAATTAGAAGTTGCTTATTGGAAAGTTCCTTTGAGCCATGTTGTTCCCCTTTAAGCGACCGTGATAGATTTATCTAAATAGACATCTTGAATCAAATTTAATAGTTCGATTCCTTCCTTTAAAGGTCTTTGGAAAGCTTTTCGCCCCGATATTAGACCCATTCCGCCAGCACGTTTATTAATAATGGCTGTTTTAACAGCTTCTGTCATATCATTTTTACCGGCTTCTCCACCGGAATTAATCAATCCCATTCGTCCCATATAGCAGTTGGCAACTTGATACCTTGTTAGATCAATCGGATGGTCTGTTGTTAACTTTTGATAAACAAGCTCATTTGTTTTACCATAATGCGCCAGAGCTTTGAACCCTCCATTATTAGTCGCTTGTTTTTGTTTGATGATATCCGCCTCGATCGTAACTCCCAAATGATTAGCCTGCCCGGTTAAATCAGCACTGGTTGAATAATCTTTATCTTGCTTAAACGCATTATTGCGCAAATAACACCAAAGCACTGTCGCCATCCCCAGTTCATGCGCTTTTTGAAAAGCTTTAGACGTTTCTTGAATTTGGCGATGAGATTCTTCAGAACCAAAATAAATGGTTGCACCGATTGCAGCAGCCCCCATCTCCCACGCTTGTTCAACTTGGCCAAAATAAATTTGATCAAATGTATTGGGATAACTTAATAATTCATTATGGTTGAGTTTCACGATAAAAGGGATTTTGTGAGCATAACGTCTGGCAACAGAACCAAGTGCACCTAAAGTAGAGGCGATCGCATTGCATCCCCCTTCAATGGCTAACTTCACAATATTTTCTGGATCAAAATAATCAGGATTAATAGCAAAACTTGCTCCGGCTGAATGCTCAATTCCTTGATCAACAGGCAAAATAGAAAGATAACCCGTTTTGCTTAATCGCCCCTGATTAAAAATTTGAACTAAGTTACGAAGAACTGGCGTCTTTCGGTCTGTTAAATTCATGATCTCATCAATATAATAAGGACTTGGTAAATGAAGTTTATCTTTTGATATTGTTTTACATTCATGGTCAAGTAAATAACTTGCATCATTTCCAAGTAAATTTAAAATCGCTTGATTAGCCATAGAAATTACCTTTTTAGTAAACTATCTAGAATCATTTTTGTTTGTTCATAATTTTGATGTTGGATAGCCGTCATTCCGATGTGCTTTCCTATTTCTGCTAACAAGGGTCTGTCATCGATATAAATCACTTGCTCGGGTTTTACTTGAGCTAAATCCAATGCGAGTTGATAAATATCGCTGTCGGGTTTGCGTAGATGAACAAAGCCTGACACCACAAAAATATCGACAAACGCTTTCATTTTAAATTGATCGATTCGATTTTGCATCAATTCACGGCCTTCATTACTTACGACAACAATCTGTAAATTCCAATCTTTTTTGACTTTTTTTATAAAATCAATCATTTCATCAAAAGGCTGAGATTGCTCAAACATAAATTTTTTAAAAGATTCAATAGAAAAAGAGCGTTCTTGATCAAATACCACACGTTTTAAATATTCATCTAATGAAATTTTACCAATTTCATACGTATCAAAAATTAAATTATGTCGTTTATTCATTTCTTCATAATTTAATTCAAAAATATGTGAAGCCTTTTCACGCATATGTCGATCCCATCCATTTGTCAAAAGGACGCCACCAACATCGATAAATAATGAAGTAAATAATTGTTTACTCATACTCCTCTCACCCAACGTTATTTTTTAAGACATCTAAAATCACAGCTCCAGATCCAATAATTCCCACATTTTTACCAAGTAAAGCGGTTTTTATCTGTAATTTATCTGTCGCCGCTTTTAAAGCAGTTTCTCGAATGCCTTTATCAATAAATGATAGGATTTCTGGAATGCCATCTAGAACCCCACCTCCTAAGATTAAACAAGCAGGATTAAAAGCATTCACAAGATTAACGCAACCTGCAATTAAGGCTTGCTTAACTTTTTCTAAAATCAATAGAGCTAGAGGGTCTCCACTGTGGTATGCTTCAATAACAGCTTTAGCTGAAACATTTTCTAAATATCCCCCCGCTTTTTCTAAAATGGATTGACCACTTTGGTTATCGGCAAGAATGAGTTCTTTGGCCTGTCTAGCAATTCCCCATCCTCCAGCAAAAGCTTCAAAACAACCATTGTTACCGCAGGTGCAACGAGGGCCATGAAAATCGATCGTCATATGGCCGACTTCTCCGAATGTATTATTACCCCCTTTTTGCATTTTTCCCTGACAAACAATACCACTGCCAATTCCTGTTCCTACGAATAAACAAATAAGATCTTGATAATGTTTACCAGCTCCGTAAAGCCATTCTCCCCAAGTAATAGCGCGAACATCATTCACAACCTTAACTGGAATTCCAGCTTCTCTTTCCAGATTTTCGCGTAGTGGTACTTGATGCCAGCCTGGGAGATTTGGAGCAAAACGAACGACTCCTGTTTCTTCGTCAATTTGACCTGCTACCCCTATTCCAATTCCTTTAATCTCAACTTTTGTCCGATTTTTTAAATCCTGAATCGCTTGCATGATTTGTTTTTCGACACTAGCTGATCCGTGTTTAGAATCCGTTTTAAGTCTCACACTATCAATCAATGTGCCGGAGACATTCAAAATTCCTATTCCAATTTTGGTTCCCCCTAAATCGATTCCAATGACACAATCTGTTTCTTTTAGCATATCTTTCGTAAAGTTTTACAGTTTTTAAATTTGTAGCTTATGTTGATAAGAAATTTAGCAAATAACATAAGGGGAACAATTTTGCTTGGTAATCCCTTAAAAAAAGATATATATAATTAAATTGTTTTTAGCGACAACAAATCCTGCCTTAATGGAAGATTAAATGACATTGATAGTTGAGAAATCTAGCGTAAAAGACTAAAGTTAAATTTAAAAAATCAATTTTAAGAAAAAGATGATTAAAAATAGACTGGCAAAAATAATGCTTTCTCGTATTAGAAAGAATTTAATGCCCTTAATTACAGGTTTAAAAAAACATACAAGGTGAATAAATGGCCAATTTAATAAAAATCTTTTCATTTTGCTAAAACTTGTAACCTATCCCTAACCCTAATTTATTTCCGCCGAGATTTACTTGTGTTTTGAAACAATTAGGTTGATAAAGATAATCAAAAAACATATTTAAGAAAAAACAGGCATTAATATCATAATAAAAGCCCGTTTTAAATACTCCTCCAAAGACAAAATATGTTTTATTGTTATGAATCCCAAAAAATCGATTTTCTAATTTGACAATTCCAAAACTCGGCCCTAATCCAATGTAGAAAGATAAATTTCTTGGCAAAATATAAGTGTATTGCATGCCAAAACTCATATTAACAATTGATATCCTTGTAAAATCATGTAAGTAAAAAGAATGGCCTTTTTTAGACATTCCATCGACATTGACCCATCCTTGAAAATATTTAGGAAAAAAAACGGTGACTTGTCCTTCATACCCTCCCATACAATTTCCATAAATGCGACGAAAACGTTTGGAAGCTGGAAAAAATAATTGACTTTTTGCCTCTGTTTTGATCTCTAAGCTTGCTGCTACAGTAGTTAAATTTAATAAAATAAGTAAGAAAGTGCTTAAAAATGCAAATGTTGGATAAGAAATAAAATTATTTGAGAAATTTTTCCAACAATCCTCTAAGATGAATGATTTTTCTAATCCAAAAGTTGCATTGACAAATTCTTTCATTAATCTTTTCCTTTAACGACGTTTCTTGATGGGAAAAACCTTTGTGCTAATAGGTGAAGATTTTACTCCTTTTTTGTTAACCGAGACAATATAGTAAGTATAAGCTTTGTTTTTCTTGCGATTGCCATCTTCAAATTGAAAGGGACATTGGTTAGGAATTTTTCCAATGCATCGTTTTAATTGAGCATCTCGATAAATTTCATAAAAGACGATATTGGCATTCTCTGGAGGAGGAATCCAGTATAAAACGTTCACTAAATGATCTTTATCGACGAATTGGTTAACAATTTGGCAGCCATAAAAATTCTGAGGTGGTTGGGGAATAGTATCTCTTGTCACCACCTGTATCAATGTTTGTGAAGTGGAAGTAGCAAAATTTAAATCTGAATTGTAAACGGCAATAATTGAATGGGATCCTGGAGCTAAACTGATGACTTCTAAAGTTGCCATTCCTTCATTTAATGTTGACGTACCTAAAGGAACAGATCCATCATAAAAAGTCACTGTTCCTGTTGGAGTTCCTGAGTCAGAGGTAACAGTAGATGTAAATGTCACAGGTTGTTTATAAGCTAAAGGATTGATAGAAGAAACCACTTTGACATTCGTCCCAACTTTATTCACACATTGAACAAGAGTATCTGTCGAAGAGGAATAACTAGCGTCTCCAGAATATAAGGCAACTAATGTAATTTCGCCACTTGGGAGCGTTGTCGTCGAATAAGAGGCTTGTCCATTCACAAGATTCAACGTTGTTAATGGGACAGAACCAAAATACAACGTTATAATTCCAGTTGGTGTACCCGAACCTGTGATAGGGGCAACAGTTATTGTAAAGTCAACATTTTGACTGAAATTAGAAGGATTCAGTGCAGAGTTCAAATTAGTCACTGTTGTGACTGTAATATTTGTTTGATTAACAGTTTGGACAACTGTTGGAGATGTCGAAGCATTGAAGTTTGCATCTCCATTATAAATGGCTTTAATCGTATGATTTCCAAGCGCTAATAAATTTGTCGAATAGATAGCCAAGCCATTATAAACTGGTACCGTTCCAAGTAACGTTGTTTGATTATCATAAAAAGAGACATTCCCACTCGCAATTCCGATTGGCGTAGTCACAGTAGCAAAAAAAGTGACATTTTCTCCTGATCGGGATGGATTGGGAGAGGTTGTCAAAATATCAATCGATGAATTAGCTTTGTTCACATTTTGCACCAAAGCAGAAGAGGTCGATGTGGCAAAATGACTATCTCCACTATAAACAGCAGTTAGGGAGTGTGAGTTAACAGAAAGATTAGAAACTGCCAAAGTAGCAACCCCTAAGTTGTCTACTGTCGCTGTTCCAATGACTGTCGTTCCATCCAAAATTGTCACAGAACCTGAAGGGGATCCTGATCCTGTGATTAAACTGACATTGGCAGTAAATACTACCGATTGCCCATATGTAGAGGGGCTAGCTGAAGTAGAAAGTGATGTAGCTGTCGTTCCTTGATTAACCTGTTCAGAAAGTGTGGAAGAAACTGATGCCGCAAAGTTACCATCTCCTACATAAACAGCTGTAATCGCGTGAGTATTCACAGAAAGCGTAGAAGTTGTAAAGTTGGAAACTCCCCCTACCAAAGTAACATTTCCAAGAACAACATTTCCATCTCTAAAAATGACTGTTCCTGTCGGTGTACCCGTTCCGAGTATAGGCACCACAGTAGCGCTAAAATTAATAGAGTCCCCAAAAACAGAAGGATTAGTCGATGAATTTAGTAAAACTGTCGTAGCAGCAGCTTTCACAATTTGAGTCAAAAGAGCCGATGTCGAAGCGGCAAAATTTCCATCTCCGTTATAAATCGCGGTTAAATCATGAGAACCCACAGTTAAATTAGACATATTTAGTGTTGCAATGCCTTCAGATATATTCACTGTCCCAAGTATGAATGAACCATCTTTAAATGTGACGGTTCCCGTCGGTGCAACAGGGGCAGTACCTGCTGGAATTGTTGCTATTAACGTATTGGTTTGACTAAATTCGGAAGGGTTAATAGAGGAAGTAAGTGTAATTAATGAACTCGATTTGTTAACAATTTGATTGAGATTTGAGGATGTGGAACCTTCAAAACTTGTGTTTCCACTGTAGACAGCTGTTAAAGAATGCGTTCCCACCCCTAAATCAGAAACACTGAATGTGGCTTGATCATTACTAATTGTCCCAGTTCCTAATACACTTGAACCATTTTTAAAAGTTACGGTTCCTGTTAAGGTTCCATTTCCGCCTGTTGCACTCACGTTTGCAGTTAGAGTGATTACATCTCCAAATTGTGAAGGATTACTAGAAGAGGATAGAATCGTCTTAGTTGTTCCTGGCTCGACAATTTGGTTTAAATTTGGCGAAATTGAGTTTCCAAAACTGGAATTTCCATTATAGATTGCTTTTAGTGTATGTGCACCTACCGATAAATTAGAAATAGTAATCGAAGCAATACCGTTTGATACTCCACTTGTTCCTAAAACAACACTTCCTTCATTAAATGTTACTGTACCAGACACGACTCCAGAACCCGCTAATACAGTAACATTAGCTGTTAAAGTAAGTGTTTGTCCAAATACTGAAGGAGTCATAGAAGAAGATAATGCTATGCTTGTTGTTGCCGCAATAATATTCTGAGAGAAAACAGGCGATGTTGAAGCAGCGAAATTTGCATCTCCTTGATACAATGCTTTAATTTGATGGGTTCCTAACATTAATGAAGAGGTAGACAATATTGCTACTCCTGTTCCATTCAGTGCTTGTACTCCAATTAGAGAGGATCCATCAAAAAAAGCAACATTGCCCGTGGGGGTACCAAATGGAGATGTTAATGTGGCTGTCAATGTGATTGTTTCTCCCACGTGGGAAGAGTTAAGAGAAGAAGTGAGGTTTGTGACTGTACTAGCTTGCAAAACTGTTTGAGATAAAGTCATAGAAGATTGGGCGTGATTAGAATCTCCCCCGTATTTAATCGCAATCGGCAATGTCCCTGCAGGAAGCGTCGTAGTTAAAAAAGTGATTTTTCCTGTTGAATCTAAAGATCCTGTTCCAATGACTGTTGAACCATAAGTAGCAGTTACGGTGCCTGTTGGAGTAAACACATCTGTATTAATAGGCTCTACTGTGACATCAATTGTTACTAAATTTCCGATTGTAGAAGGATTAGGTGAAGAAGTTGCTGTTGTTCTCGTGGAAACTTGTAAAATAGTTTGTTCCAGTATGGAAGAGATTGACGAATTAAAATTGGCATCTCCATTATAAACTGCCGTAATGGAATAGGGCGTGTTATTTGCAGATAACATTGGCGTCGCAAAAGAAGCAATCCCTCCCCCATTTAAAGAAACAGTTCCAAGAATTGTCGAGCCATTTTTAAACGTAACAGTTCCTGTAGGAATTCCGCTACCTGGATTAATTGGACCAACGGTGGCTATAAAATCAATCGGTTCACCATAAATTGAAATGCTTTGAGAAGAGCTAACAACGGTTGTTGTTGGAGTTTTATTCACAACTTGATTTAAAGCAGCAGAAGTCGAAGCAGCAAAATTTCCACTTCCTAAATATTTTAAGGTTATTGAATGACTTCCCACATTTAAATTGTTTCTTGTGATAGCAGCCCTTCCTGTACTATCCAGCGTAGCCACACCGAGTTCTGTAGTTCCATCATAAAATGTCACTTGACCGGTAGGAATTCCTGCTGTTGAATTCACTTTTCCACTTAATGTAAGTGATTGCCCAAATACAGAAGGATTATTAGACGAAGTCAGTGTAGCCATTGTTGTCGCGGCGGCTGTAACAGTATGGGTTGCTAATCCTTGCGATTCTGTAAATTTCGCATCTCCGGCATAAATAACGGTTACCGTTGGCGTTCCTGTTGGTAATATGGTTGTAGAAAAGGAAGCAATCCCATTGTTCAGAGTCGCTGTTCCTAATGAAACTGACCCGTAATATCCCGTTACAGTTCCAGTTGGGATTCCCCCACCCGGACTCACCGAAGCAACAGTCACATTAACTGTAACAGAGCTATTAAAAGTAGAAGCATTGAAAGGAGAGAAGCCAACTGTTGTCGTTGTTGCTGATTTATTAACAACTTGTGTTAAAGCTGAAGAAGTTGCTGTTAAAAAGTTACTACTTCCTGAATATAACGCTGTAATACTATTTGAACCAACATTCAAGCTAGAGGTTGAAAAAGTGGCAACACCGTTGTTAAGAGTCGCTTGTCCTAAATTTGTCGTCTCCGATAAGAATGTAATCGTTCCGGTTGGAACACTAATGAGTCCTGCTGAACTTACGGAAGCATTAAATGTCACTAGTTGACCATATAATGATGGATTTGTAAATGAAGTCAAAGCAACATTGACGGGTGCTTTATTGACAATTTGCTGTCTAGAAGGAAAGTTTTTAGCAATAAAGTTAATATCTCCATTATACCGAGCATTAAAAATGGCTACACCAGCTTGGACATTATTTGCATCAATTCTTGCGGTGCCTTGAATAATTGGGGCTGTTCCAATTAAAGTACTTCCATTATAAAAAGTGGCTGTACCAGTTGGGGATCCCGTTGTGAAAGAATCTACGGTTGCTGTTAATGCGATGGTATTACCATAGATTGACGGAGAGGGAGATGCTGTCAAAACCGTATCTAAATCCACAGCCGTGATTGTATGACTTAAAGTAGCAGATGAAGGTGAATAACAAGGATTTTTGACCGAGCAACAGCTGGGATCATAGATCGCTGTAAAATCGTGTGTTCCTGTCGGGAGACTATCTGTCGTAAATACTGCCTCTCCACTTTCGTCAAGTTCAATGGTTGCTAATTCCCCAGATTGATCAGAAAAAATCACAGAACCTATTGGTAGCCCATCTAATCCATCGACTGTAGCTACAAATGTCAAAGTTTGTCCATAAGGAGTACTTGAAAGATTGGGAATAACAGAAAGAGTAGTTAACGTCGTATTTGGATTCACTTGTTGCGTAATTGTATTTGAAATGGAGAAAGCATAGTTAGAATCGCTATTGTAAGTAGCTGTTAATTGATGAGCTCCCACACTTAAATTAGAAATAGGAAGCACAGCAATTCCATTCGCATCCAAAATTGACGTTCCAATAGCGATTTCCCCATTAAAAAATGTTATCGTACCTGTCGGAGTATAATATCCTTGAGTAGCAACGACAGCTGCTGTTAATTCAATCATTTCACAGAAATAAGAAGGATTTGGACTAGCTGTTAAAACTGTCTTTGTTGTTAACATATCTGTCTGTTGAACTTGTTGAACGATAGAATTAGAGGTTGATGTAGCAAATATTGTTTGATCACCGCTATACACAGCAGAGATGGGATGGGGTCCAAAGTGAAGATTATCAGGCATAAATGAAGCTACCCCTGTCAATGGATCGACAGGAATAGGAGGTGAAATAGCGATTCCTCCTTCATAAAAGACCATCGTACCAGTAAATGATGGAATAGGCATTGGAGAACCAGTTGCTGTTATGATCGCTGTCAATGTAGCATTAGCTTGTTCAGAATGATTGGGTAAGGTAACTAATACTGTTGAAGTATCATAAGGAACAACATATTGGTTATAAGTGCTCGAATTTGATGTGATAAAGTTTATGTCTCCGCTATATGATGCAGTAATGGGGTGTAACCCTAAAGTATTAAGCCGATTGGCAGGTTCAATACAAGTTGCTATTCCATTGGCATTAATCGTTCCTGTTCCAAAAGCCACTCCATTATCATAAAATGTGACTGTTCCAGTTGGAATACCTGTTAACGCGGTTACCTCAGCGCTGTAAGTCACTGTTTGATTGATAGGTGAAGAATTTCTAAAAGATGTGAGTTTGATTTTTGTTGGTAGCTGGTTGATAACAGTCTGTTTGAAAGTATTAGAAGTCGAAGATATGAAGTTAAAGTCGCCATTAAAAGTAGCCGTTAAAGAGTGATTGCCGGGATAAAGTTTAATGGTTGAAAAAGTGGCAACACCATTGGCATTTAATGTTCCTGTTCCTAATACCTTGGATCCTTCTTTAAAAGTCACTGTTCCTGTTGAAATTCCTGAACCCGGTGCATTAGCGGTCACTGTCGCACTTAAGGCAATCTCATCTCCAAAATTTGAAGGGTTCAAATTTGATGCCAAAGTTGTCGTTGTCGTATCTTTTACAACAATTTGATTGATTAAGGGGGCTAAGGAACCAGTAAAATCCCCATCCCCCAAATAAGCCGATCCAATTCGGTGTGTCCCTAAGCTTAGGCTAGAAATTTGAAGTGTTGCTTGACTTTGATTAGCTCCGCTAGCTGCTAAATTCCCCGATCCAATTAAATTAATTCCATCATAAAATTCTACCTTTCCTGTGGGATTTCCCATGCCCGGAATATGAGAATTCACGGTTGCTGTAAACTTGATTAATTCTCCAAAAACCGAAGGGGTATGAGATGTCGCCGTTGTGATTGTTGTCGCTGTAAAAATAATTGTTTGCGTCATAGACGATGAATTGGAAGGATTATAATTTACATCCCCACTGTATTTCGCGCTTAAAGTATGGGGCCCAATAGAGAGATTTGAAATTGTTAATGTTGCAAAAGCTACGTTTGACGAAAGTTTAGTTATGGGGACTGCACCTAAAAGCGTGGAGCCATCGTAAAATGAAAGTGTCCCCGAAGAAGTGAGAGGAGGTGTCGCAACAGAACCGATTACATTAGCTTGTAATGTTATCGGTTGACCAAACTGAGAAGCATTAGGAGAGTTAGAAAAAATTAATGTGTTGGTATTAGCTAAAATAACTGTTTGATCTAATGTGGTCGAAGTCACAGCAATAAAATTTGTATCTCCTGGATAAGAAGCAGTAATAGAATGATTTCCTCCATTCAGATTTGGTGTTGTAAAGGTGGCTTGACTTTTATTAGCACCAGTCTGCACAAGAGTTCCTGTTCCAATCGATGTGTTACCATCATAGAAGGTAATTGTTCCTGAGGGTAAACCAAGTGTTGTTGGTGAGGAAATGGAGGCTGTAAAAGTGATTTCTCCTGCATAATTGGAAGGATTTAGTGTGGAAGTCAGGGATATGACAGGAGTTGCTCGGTTAACTTGTTGAGAAATGACTGGTGAAGTAGAAGTAGAAAAATTCAAATCTCCACTATAAACTGCTGTAATGGAATGAGCGTCGACTGATAAATTCGCGATTGTTAGAGACGCATTTGAGCCCGTGATATTTGCAGTCCCAAGGGTGGAATTTCCGTCTTTAAAAGTAAAATATCCAGTCGGGGTTCCAACCCCTGTTGCAACAGCGATGGAGGCAGTCAATATCGTCGGTTGCCCATAGGTCGTGGGATTAGTTAAAGAAACAATGTTAGAAGTTGTTGTTCCTTTATTTATTATCTGAGTCAAAACTGTTGAAGTAGAAGTGTTAAAATCGCTATCTCCTCCATATACTGCTGTCAATGAATGAGACCCCACTGATAGATTGGAAACGTTTAAAGTGGCAATACCTGCATTTACATTTCCCGTTCCAATGATTGTTGACCCATCTTTAAATGTCACAGCTCCTGTTAAGGTTCCAGACCCATCATTGATATTAACTTTGGCTGTTAAGGTTGTTGAATTGCCAAATATTGTCGGGTTAATAGAGGAGGTTAGCACGGTCATCGTGGTTCCTTTAGTCACAGTTTGCGTAACTACGCTCGATGTAGAACCTGCAAACTTGGCATCCCCGCTATAAATTGCTGTTAAAGAATGAGTTCCTACTCCTAAATCAGAAATGGAAAGATTAGCTGTACTACTAGAAGTTAGAGTTACAATTCCTAAAACTGTATTGTTATCTTTAAATGTAATTGTTCCTGTTGGAGTTTCATTAATTTGAGTATTAGACAATGCTACTGTGGCGGTTAGTTGGACTGTCTCTCCAAAATAAGAAGGATTAATATTAGTTGTAAGATTTGTTATGCTAGGTGCTGGATTAACAATAAAAGTGTTCGTTGCAGACGAATCCGAAGAAGGTTCATAGTTACTATCTCCACTATAAACAGCTTTAAACTGGTAATTCCCTGTTGAAGTGGGATAATAGGGATCCGAAACCGCAACTGCTGTATTATTTAACCCTGCCAATAGTGCTATCGGTGAACCAACTTGCGTACTTTCTACAAAAAATGTCACAGTTCCAGTTGGTGTTCCCCCTGTAAAAGATCCGGTTACAGTAGCACTATCAAATACAGTATGTCCATAGAAAATGGTTGTTTGAGAGGGTTGTCCGTGAGTTATAGAAGGCTCTGCAGCAAAATCAGAATCTACTGTATTTTTAGCCGCTTGCTGTTTTTTGCTTATTTTTTCTAAACCTTCATTTTTTGAAGAAGGGATGTCAAAACTTTTCTTAGTGGATGAAGTTAAAAAAGGATTTCCAATTAAATATTCGAGATAAGGGGCAATAAAATCATTTTCAAGTTTTTGAGTTATAGTAAGAGTTGCGGTGAAATAGCCCGTATTGTCATAAACATGTTCAATAATGGGTTGACTCGAAACAGCTTTTAATCCATCTCCAAATTCCCACTCATAACTGACCTCACCTGGATGTATTAAAATTGTTTCGGAAGCATCAAAAACTGTGGGCAGTCCAGACTTTGCCTCTTTTACACTAAATCTAGCTACTATTCCTTGTTTATCATCAAAATTAATATTTTGAATGCTTTGTCTAACAGAAACGAGCGGCTCTAACGCTCCAGTCAAGAGATTGACAGGAATGATTTGATCCGCAGATTCTTTAAGAATATAAATGTGATTTTCGTTGGGGTGAAGCACAAAAGAATTTGTTTTTTTTTGTAAAATACCTGAATCATTTTTAAGCGAAATATGAGTGATTGCTTGTGTTTGTGCATCAACAATTGATAATTGATGATTGTTCTCTTGCAGTGCGTAAATTTTTTGCCCATCATTTGCAATCGTTAAACTTTCTATGTTATGATCTAAAATCGCAAAAGACGTAGTTTCTAAAGAAGCTAAATGAATACTTTTAATTTCATTTTGATTTTTTAAGCTCACGTATAAGCGTTGGTTTTTACTATCGAAAGCGATACTGGATGGGTTTATTTTTAAATTTACAACCTTTGTCAATTGACCATTTGATAGATTTAAACAATCAATGTCGTTACTATCCTCATAACTGAGATAAGCAACTTTTTTATCTGCCGAAACGATAAATTTAGTGGGAACTTGGTTTAAACTTCCCACTTCTCGAACTATTTTTGTCTTTAAATGAAAACATTTGATTTGTTTTAAATCTTCTCCAACAAAAAAAACTTCATTGGTTGCCGCATGCATAGCTAAAATTTTAGTTGCCGGCTCAATGATAATTGGCACCCCTTCTCGTCCATTGCTTAAGTTAATAGGAATAATTTCATTAGATTTTTCTGCCATTAAATAGGCAATTAAATCTGGTTGTCTATAAGTAGTTACAGAAGTAAAAGTTTTTGAAGCGATAAAATCGTTATTCCCAAATAGATGAAAAATGGAAAAGAAAAAAGAAAACAGCAGAAAAATTTTGATTAAACGCATGTTCACTCCTTGAGTGTGCCCAAAAATAGTGTGCTCAAAAAATTTGGACTATATAACATTGGCTTTAATTCAGTAATTTTTTTTTGATTTTCTGGTATAATTAAACTCAACCGTCTAAAAAGCAGAAATATAAACTCATTTATTTCTTTTAATTTAAAAAAATATTAATTAGTTTAAGGTAATAAAAAATTAACGGGACAGAAAATTAAACTTGGGATAGACAAGAATTTTATCTCTTAATAACCTTTAAAATTTGAATTCGTAAAAAATTTAGATTTTATTAAAATATTTAAAGGAGACAGCATGCCTGAATTTATCCAAAAAAATCGGACTCTTTTAATAATTGAAGGATTTTTATTTGCCCTTCTAGGCATAATAGCAATCGCATTGCCAGGGATCTCGACTTTAAGCACAGAATTATTTATAGGATGGCTTATTTTGTTAGGTGGTGTTATCCAAACCTATCGGGCATTTCAATCCTATCGTGAAAAAGGTTTTTGGGCTTCCTTCGTTGTGAGTTTAATGTATCTTCTATTTGGAATTTTACTGCTTATTGATCCTTCCGCTGGTGCCATTTCGTTAACAATACTATTAATGCTCTTTTTCATTTTTGAAGGTGTTGCCAAAATCATCATGGGATTTCAACTGAAATCTACTAATAGCTGGATATGGTTTATCTTTAGCGGAGCCTTATCATTAATGATGGCTGCAATCATTTGGATGGGCTGGCCAGGAACAGCATTTTGGGTGCTTGGCCTTTTGGTCGGAATCAATTTATTATTTTTTGGATTATCGCTTACATTTTTAGCTTTAGGAATAACTAAAATTGATCAGGATCAATTGAAATAAGTCGTGTTTAAAAGTAAGTAATCATTTTAATTTTTGATTCTTTAATTTTAAACGCGTCTCCAAACAGATGTTATTTATTCCAAAACGTCTCTTTAGCCGAATATATTCATTAGAAGAAGGATTGTGATTAGATCCAATCCTTTTTCTTTAAGGCGTAGAGTGTTTAGAGGGACAGTCTGAAAATTTTTCAAAAAGCTTATCAAAGCTAAAACTCTTTATTGCCATTTCTTTGGCTTGAACTTAGAGGATAGAAAGTAAAAAGAATAGGAGATATATAATGATCTAATAATCTGTTACAGCCAATCAGGTAAATTGTTTTGTCTTTAGATGGTAAAGAAAATTAATATAAAATGTTTCAACATGAGGAAAAGGAAAGGGTAAATCCGTTAAATTGTTACAAACATGGCAATAACTTTTTTTAACAGGATTAGCTTCAAATTCTTGTAATTTGCCATACGCACGCAAAATTGTGTAAGATTTTAGTACTTGAGAAATTTAAGTTTAAATTTTCACGATTCTTTAGCTTCCAAAACTTAGCTCATGGAGTCCACACAAAATTGTCGAATGTCTGACACTAGTTAATTTAACAATAATTTAGGAATCCTGCAGCTCAATTTATCAATTTTAGTAAATGGATAAATAAATGAATAAAATCAAATAATTATTTAAATTTATAATTAATTAAAGCTTGATAAATAGAAAATCATTAAGAAATGAGTGGTTAGCTCACTCTGAACAGAGATTTGTGTTGTTGAAAAAATTGTTAGGAAAGATATTAAATAAGCAGCCTTATTTTTTTATTCTTTATCAGAAGTAATTATAGGAAATTCAAGGTCGATCCAAGCTTGCATTCCTCCTCTTACATTGACAACGTGATTAAAGCCATATTTTTTTAGTAGGGATATTGCTGTAGACGCGCGTATTCCGGATCGGCAAATGACTGCAATTAAACGATTTTGAGGGATTTTATGCATATATTGATAAAGATTATTTAACTCCACGTGATAAGCATCTGCAATATGGCCCGAGTGCCATTCTGAGGTGGTTCGTACATCTAAAACAAAAACATTTTCTTTCGGGTCGTGCAATCTTTTTGCAAGTTCTTCTGGGGTTAGATAACTAAAACACTCAGTACGATTCATCTTTTTTTCTGCGTCATCTTTTAGTACAAATAAATAAAAGGGCTGATCAAAGCCAATTAAGCGCAATTGAGACACGATATCATTCATTTGATTTTCACGGTTTGTGATAATGATTAATGGGATATTATGAGGAATAAGCCATCCTGCCCATGAATAAAAAGAAGGGGTCATAGGGATATTGACGGACCCTGGAAGATGAAATCGCGCAAAAAGTTCTGGATAACGAACATCTAATAAAAAACACGAATCCAAATCTAAATCTGTTTCAGAACAGACTTTTTCAACTTTTAGTTCACTCAATAAAGGTGGATTAGAGACATTTATTTTTTTCATGAGAGAAAAATAGGGAGGAATTGCAGGCAAATCCTGACTAATACTTTTAATCCATTCTGTTTCTTCAATGGGATTTAAATAAGGATTACAAGTTCTCTCGTAACCTAAAGTTGTTGCGTCTACTCCTCCAATGTTTTTACCACAAAGAGAGCCGGCTCCATGCGCAGGAAAGACTTCAACAGAATCCGGTAAATGAGCAATCCTGACGAATAAGCTTTGATAAAGCTCTTTAGCAAGAAAGTTAAACGCATTTTTTCCTAATAAATCCGGTCTTCCTACACTACCTACAAATAAACAATCCCCGGAAAAAATGAACCAGGGAAGATCATGGCTTCTTGTTTCATCATAACAAATCCACATGATATGTTCAGGCGTATGTCCTGGCGTATGCAGAGGTTTTAAACGAATAGATCCGAATGACAAAACATCTTCTTCTTTGACAATATGATCAGCATAAGCGGGAACCCAATGCTCTCCGCCAAACCCCGAAGAATAAATAATCGGAGCATTTTTTAATTGAAATTTTAATTCTCTAGCCCCGGAAATGAAGTCAGCATGCACATGCGTTTCCAATATAGCTTTGATGTGCATTTCAGCGTTTTCAGCAGCCATAATGATCGGAGTAACTATACGAGTAGGATCTATCACGACGCATTCTTTGGTCGTTTCATCTCCTAACAAATAAGTATTAATCGCCAGGCCTGGAGTGTAAATTTTTTGAAAAAACATATATTAACTATAACATTCGTGGAAAAATTAATGGTTTTTCACAGTATTTAGTACATTAACCGTTTACCATAAATAGATTTTATCTGAGCATAATTTCGAGAGAATTTTATATTTTATACATTTTGCTTTAAATTAACGTTATTTTTCGATAAAAAATCGAAATGATCAATAGCGATTTAAGGATAGGCATAATGAGACATTATTTTTTTGTAATTCTATTTTCTAGTCTTTTTCTTTATTACCAAAATATTCAAGGAATAGAATATCCTCCCTTTCAAACAGTTTCAAATGTCGATTTAAATCGTTATATGGGCACCTGGTATGAAATTGCCCGTTTAGATGAACCATGGGATAGAGGATGTTATCATAACCCAATGGTTATTTATACAATGCAAAGTGATGGAATCATTCAGGTTGTTAATCAATGCGATATAAATAGTTTTTTTAAATCTGTCCAGAGGGCAGAAGGAACAGCCGAAATTATTGATAAACAAACGCATGCAAAGTGGAAAATCACCTTTCCGGCTACAGAACAGTATAAAGGATTACCTATTGGAGACTACTGGATCCTTATTTTAGCAGATGATTATAGTTATGCAGCTGTTAGTGATTCTGATCAAAAACATTTGTGGATATTAAGCCGCACACCCTTTTTACC
>NZ_BCPZ01000330.1:0-158 GCF_001950615.1 Candidatus Protochlamydia sp. W-9 | reverse complement strand
TCCTTCTTCAGCAAGAGACAAATTCTTCGATACCCAAACCTTCTTCTTTCATGAGCTATCGAAATCATTTTATCCTTTACTTCTGTATCATTCTTCATTTTATGCTTATAGCGCCCAACAGACCTATCGAAAGCAAGTAAACGACAAGCTCTCCTTTG
>NZ_BCPZ01000329.1:0-170 GCF_001950615.1 Candidatus Protochlamydia sp. W-9 | reverse complement strand
GTATTTGGTAACATAACCATAAAAGTGCTTAAATGTTCGATCATTTGATTGATGAAATAAAATGACAATTGTCATCATCTCTGGTATCGATCATTCAGGTTGAGGTCCTCGCTTTGTTTTGCCATGATCAATTAACTGCTTATTCCATTTCTGCCCAAAAGTCTTCCAGA
>NZ_BCPZ01000328.1:0-240 GCF_001950615.1 Candidatus Protochlamydia sp. W-9 | reverse complement strand
TCTCAAGTATTGGCATTTGAGACAAGCCTATTCAGGCAAATCGAGGCTAGCAAGGACCATATTGACGAAGAATTAATCTATGAACATCCAAGCTATATCACCTTGCAACTTGAAAAGAGTAAAACAAAGCGTGTGGCGGTTAGTCAATTCAATCCAAAAGGAAAATCAGTATGAATGAGATGACTCGTTATAATATAAGAATGCACGATAATGGCTATTGCAGCCAAATACGAACATTTG
>NZ_BCPZ01000327.1:0-439 GCF_001950615.1 Candidatus Protochlamydia sp. W-9 | reverse complement strand
GAATGCTGCCGAGAAACAACGGCTACTTATGCAGCCAAAAAATTTGGAATTAAGGATAAAACCGCTACGGAAATTTATCAAACTGTAGCAAAACGAAAACAAGAATTAAATCCCCTCCTCCCCACAGAGGTGATCAGCTTTGATGAAATTGCTATGTATAAAGGACATAAAGACTTTGTTGTTGTGATTAGTGGTCTAACAAACAAAAGAGTCATTGATGTTCTCAGTGATCGGAAAAAAGAAGCTTTAGAGGCATACTTGGATGGTTGGAATAGTTAATTTAAAAACAAAATCAAATCAGTTGCAACTTGAAAAGAGTAAAACAAAGCGTGTGGCGGTTAGTCAATTCAATCCAAAAGGAAAATCAGTATGAATGAGATGACTCGTTATAATATAAGAATGCACGATAATGGCTATTGCAGCCAAATACGAACATTTG
>NZ_BCPZ01000326.1:0-339 GCF_001950615.1 Candidatus Protochlamydia sp. W-9 | reverse complement strand
CTTTTTATGCGTTTATTGTGGCAAACATCTATCGATGGAAAATCAATAAAAGCAATTCCTGTGATTTCTCCTCTTTTATCCAAAAGATAAGCAAATAGAGGAACAAAAAGGTTCTTCTTTAAATAAACAAAGCGGCTATAACTAATTAAGTTTGGAATTCTTTAACTAAGTATTTGGTAACATACCCATAAAAGTGCTTATATGTTCGATCATTTGATTGATGAAATAAAATGACAATTGTCATCATCTCTGGTATCGATCATTCAGGTTGAGGTCCTCGCTTTGTTTTGCCATGATCAATTAACTGCTTATTCCATTTCTGCCCAAAAGTCTTCCAGA
>NZ_BCPZ01000325.1:0-178 GCF_001950615.1 Candidatus Protochlamydia sp. W-9 | reverse complement strand
TCATCCGATTTGATAATCTAGAAGATACGAGTCATTTATCCTCATGCCTTGCAACCTTTTCTGAGAAATTTGAAAAGGGACCGATCTGTGTGGCTTCTTCGCAATGTTTAGATCCGGATGATGAAAGACTATTAGAAGATCGGTTTAAGAACAGTTTGAAGCTAGAGATGAAAAATCT
>NZ_BCPZ01000324.1:0-220 GCF_001950615.1 Candidatus Protochlamydia sp. W-9 | reverse complement strand
AGAGAGAAGAGGAACTATTAAGGCAAATTGGCTTAAGAAAAATCATCCGATTTGATAATCTAGAAGATACGAGTCATTTATCCTCATGCCTTGCAACCTTTTCTGAGAAATTTGAAAAGGGACCGATCTGTGTGAGTTCTTCGCAATGTTTAGATCCGGATGATGAAAGACTATTAGAAGATCGGTTTAAGAACAGTTTGAAGCTAGAGATGAAAAATCT
>NZ_BCPZ01000323.1:0-559 GCF_001950615.1 Candidatus Protochlamydia sp. W-9 | reverse complement strand
ATTATTCTCAAGCGCTGATTTTGATCAGTGAATTTGTGATGACTTTTGTCATCTTTACTTTTCACGTTTCTTGTTCTTTCGAACAATCAACGTTTCAGATTAAACTTGATTCTTAAACTTTTATGACTTTCAAAATAACAACTTACCTGCACTAAGCAGGCTATTTATAACAAACAAAACTGTTATAGGTAATTAAAATGGTGCGGTTACCAAGACTTGAACTTGGGACCTCGACATTATCAGTGTCGCGCTCTAACCAACTGAGCTATAACCGCAAGAGCAAATCTTGGAGGCTAGGAGATTCGAACTCCTGACCCTCTGAATGCAAATCAGATGCTCTACCAACTGAGCTAAACCCCCGATTTATAAAGATCGGCTGTCTAAGATTTGCGATCTTTTTCAAATAACTATGCTTTAACAGCATAAGTAAGACAATGTACGAAGCTTAGAGCTTGCCCAACCTGTTTGCTAAATTAGCAAACTGTCCTTTAAAGGAGGTGATCCAGCCCCACCTTCCGGTAGGGCTACCTTGTTACGACTTCATCCCAGTCATCGGCCT
>NZ_BCPZ01000322.1:0-154 GCF_001950615.1 Candidatus Protochlamydia sp. W-9 | reverse complement strand
GTTGGTTCTTTGGGTTTAAGCTCCATCTTGTGATTAATCATCAGGCAGAAATTGTCGCATTTAAGTTGACAACTGGCAATAGGGATGATCATAAAATCGTTCCTGAAATGATAGGAGGGATAAAAGGAAAAGCATTCGCAGATAGAGAGGTTAT
>NZ_BCPZ01000321.1:0-293 GCF_001950615.1 Candidatus Protochlamydia sp. W-9 | reverse complement strand
ATTATTCTCAAGCGCTGATTTTGATCAGTGAATTTGTGATGACTTTTGTCATCTTTACTTTTCACGTTTCTTGTTCTTTCGAACAATCAACGTTTCAGATTAAACTTGATTCTTAAACTTTTATGACTTTCAAAATAATTTCTGTCGTTTGACAGTATAAGTAAGACAATGTACGAAGCTTAGAGCTTGCCCAACCTGTTTGCTAAATTAGCAAACTGTCCTTTAAAGGAGGTGATCCAGCCCCACCTTCCGGTAGGGCTACCTTGTTACGACTTCATCCCAGTCATCGGCCT
>NZ_BCPZ01000320.1:0-275 GCF_001950615.1 Candidatus Protochlamydia sp. W-9 | reverse complement strand
CCTTTCGACAAAGTTTCGGCAATAGAAACATCAGCGACATTTCCAGGAGTTAGCTGAAAAGCCAAAATTTCTCCTTTCTCATTGATCATGAGATGCAATTTAAACCCGAAAAACCACCCTGAAGTTGTTTTTCCTCTCTTTGCTAAACCTTTAAAGACCTTGTTTCTTTTTATGCGTTTATTGTGGCAAACATCTATCGACGTAGAATCAATAAAAGCAATTCCTGTGATTTCTCCTCTTTTGTCCAAAAGATAAGCAAATAGAGGAATAAAAAG
>NZ_BCPZ01000319.1:0-156 GCF_001950615.1 Candidatus Protochlamydia sp. W-9 | reverse complement strand
CTATTAAAACTCTCTATTGTTCATTTTGGATTGATTTACCAGGTTCTATAGTATGCCATCCAATAGATGATTCCTCCGACTATTTTAAAATAGCCCTACTTGTGAATTCAGTTTCATGACACTGATCATTTGTCTTAAGATATCCTCTGTATTTAA
>NZ_BCPZ01000318.1:0-149 GCF_001950615.1 Candidatus Protochlamydia sp. W-9 | reverse complement strand
GTTTTTCCTCTTTTTGCTAAACCTTTAAAGACCTTGTTTCTTTTTATGCGTTTATTGTGGCAAACATCTATCGACGTAGAATCAATAAAAGCAATTCCTGTGATTTCTCCTCTTTTGTCCAAAAGATAAGCAAATAGAGGAATAAAAAG
>NZ_BCPZ01000317.1:0-204 GCF_001950615.1 Candidatus Protochlamydia sp. W-9 | reverse complement strand
CCTTTTTCAATACAAGAGGAATGTACCGATAACCAAATCGAGGTCTTTCAAAAGTCACTTGAATGAGTGCTTTCTCTTGTTCATTTCCTTGCCTTTTCTATAACTATCGCCCAACTGATCGATGAAATCCAACAATTTAAAAGCCCGTCTTTGGCTCAATCGATTGTTTTCTAGCATCCATTTAGCACAAAGTCGCTTAGCAGC
>NZ_BCPZ01000316.1:0-3251 GCF_001950615.1 Candidatus Protochlamydia sp. W-9 | reverse complement strand
AATTGATTAGAAAAATCACCCACAAGACAAAACAGTTTGATCATCTCTATCTCACTCATTTTGGCCTCTTTCTTGAGTTTTTATTCTGGAAAACAAAATTTTCTAACAGAAAAGAGGCCTTTTTTCAACAAAAATCCCTCAGAGTGTAGCTCGCAGATAGCTTACGTTAAACTGGCGTTGAATTAACGTATTTTCATAACTAATCTAACAGGCTTAAGCACCTTCGTACTAAAGACCAAAGTTTCGTATTTAAATAATATCAATGAATACAAGTTTTCAATAATATAAATAAGGAAATAGATATTTGAAATTTAATTAAAAATTAATACACGTTTTATCTATGATAAATAAATAAAATTTTTATTTTAAATCAAATTAATTTCATTAATATTTAAATAATTTTTATTGATATAATATTATAAATTATATAAAACATAACTTATATTGAATAATTCAGGTGGTAATTTTGAATATATACAATTTAAGTTTTAATCGTAGGGATTTGACAGTCAATACGCATAATCTATCCTATAATTCCTCGAACGAACATTTAAAATTTTCTGGACGCATTGTTTTATTATGTAAAACAATTTTTCAAAGCTTCTTAAATCTCTTCTTTAATAATGTCAATCAAGTTCAACTTCAATCACAGTGGAGAGAAATTTTTTGGGGAACGAAAGAAGTTGCTGTTTATAACGGAGCTACAAATCACAGATTAGGTTCATTATTATCAAATTTAAATCCCAGTTCTTCTTCGCCAAGAACTCATCAACAAGGAAATAATTATCCTGCCGGTGAAAACAAACTTGTAAAAGACCCTTCAAACACTTTTACGGACTTAAATACTTCAAATAAACTTTCCTTAGAAAAAATTGAGCCAATAATTCAACCTTCTGAACTTTTGTTTTTACCTCAAGGTTTTAAACTGAGCTTCCAAGAGGGAACTTTTTTACATCTCTCAAATTCTCAACTGGTTTTGTTAAAGAAAAAATCACCTTATTTTAAGGGGCTTTGGTCAGAGCATTTTCAAGAAACTCTTCAAACTCCCCTTGCTTTGACCCAAAAAGAGTTTACTAATCTATTCTACTGCCTGCTGGATGCTAATTTTAAATTTCCCTTAGAAGAAATCTCTTCTCTCATTCAACTGGCCGATTATTATTTACTAACAGAAGTTGTGAAAAATTTAGAAAGACAGTTGCTTGATAGGTATAAATCAGAGAAATTTGAGCTATTTAATTCCAGCAAAGACAGCCTTGTAGAATTAAAAGAACTTTTGAATTTTGCCCATCAATATCACTTAAACGCTTTAAAAAATTATTTAGAATCCACAGTCGTGAGTGCCTTATTAAATCAGACGCCTGATTTAATGGAATTTGAAAAAATTATAAATTACTTCTCAAATGAGATAGAAGAACTTCATTTTTCAAGAAACGCTTATTTGATTAATACTCATCTGTTAGCGTTAAAAAATTGTAAAAATTTAAAAAAGCTTTATCTCCAGGATTGCTACAAGCTTACTGACGCTGGATTAGCGCATTTAACTCCCTTAATAGCTTTGCAGCATTTAGATCTGAGCGGATGCGGTAAGCTCACTGACGCCGGATTAGTACATTTGGCGCCTTTAGTGGCTCTGCAGCATTTAGGTCTGAGAGGATGCAAAAATCTCACTGACGCTGGATTAGCGCATTTAACTCCCTTAATGGCTTTGCAGCATTTGGATCTAAGTGAGAACAAAAATCTCACTGACGCCGGATTAGTACATTTGGTGCCTTTAGTGGCTCTGCAGCATTTAGGTCTGAGAGGATGCAAAAATCTCACTGACGCTGGATTAGCGCATTTATCGCCCTTAGTAACCTTGCAGCATTTGGATCTAAGTGGGAACAAAAACCTCACTGACGCTGGATTGGCGTATTTGACACCTTTAGTGGCCCTGCAGCATTTAAATCTTAGGCATTGCAGAAATCTTATGGGCGCTGGGTTGGTGCATTTGTCAACTTTAATAGCTCTAAAGAATTTGGATTTATCTGGGTGCATAAATCTCACTGATGATGGATTGACGCATTTGTCCCCATTAGCGGCCCTACAAGTTTTATATCTGAGTATGTGCAATATTACTGATTCTGGGTTGGCACATTTGACCTCCTTAGTGACCCTGCAAAAATTAAATCTGAGTTTTTGCAGTAATCTCACTGACGCTGGGTTAAGGCATTTATCACCATTAATAGCTTTAAAGCATTTGAATCTGTGCGAAGGCAGCAATTTCACAGACGCTGGATTAGCGCATTTGACGCCTTTATTGGCCCTGCAGTATTTGGATCTAAGCTATTGCGATAAACTTACTGATGCTGGATTGGCGCAATTTAAATTCTTAGTAAGCTGTGCTGTATCACATTTGAAATAACAATCTAAGTTTGGTTATACTGTTAAATTAGTCTGAATTAAAGCATTTTTACAACCAATTAACAAGCTTAAGCATTTTTCATACTAAAAATTAAAAATTTTGCATTTAAATTACATTGATTCTTACGTATTTTCAATAGGAATAGCCGTATGAATGTAGAAGAAGTAGATCTAACAATTAAGCTTCAGAACTTTTGTTTTGACCTTAAGAAATTAAATTAAGCTTTCAAAATGGAATTCTCTAAGTATCTCTAGATCTCAAATATTTTTGTTAAAGTAAAAATCGCCCTATTTTAAGAGTCTTTGGTCAGGAAATTTCCAAGAAACCCTTCAAGATCCTCTCGCTTTGACATAAAAAAAGTTTATTTATTTATTCAATTGCCTGTTGGATGCTAATTTTCATGTTCTCATGGAAGACTTCTTTTCTCTTATTCAATTAACTGATTATTATCAACTGACAAAAGCTGTGAAAAAAATTTAGAAGGACAGTTGCTTGATGGGTGCAAATTACAGAATTTGAAAAATTTTTAAATTACTTCTCAAATGAGATAAAAGTCTCAATTTTTTAAAAAACACCTATCTGATTACCACTCATTTCTTAGCATTAAAAAATTATAAAAACTTAAAAGTTTTTTATCTTCAAGGATATACTAAACTCACTGATGCTGGATTAACGTCAGTTTAACGTAAGCTATCTTCGGACTATATTCTGAGAGAACTTTGTTGAAAAAAGGCCTCTTTTCTGTTAGAAAATTTTGTTTTCCAGAATAAAAACTCAAGAAAGAGGCCAAAATGAGTGAGATAGAGATGATCAAACTGTTTTGTCTTGTGGGTGATTTTTCTAATCAATT
>NZ_BCPZ01000315.1:0-144 GCF_001950615.1 Candidatus Protochlamydia sp. W-9 | reverse complement strand
AAGTTTATGTTTATCTTATTTGTTTATATTGTTGATTTTTAAATATTTAATAATATTTAATTTAATTTTCTAAATTTTAAATTATAAAAGATTTTGATCTAAATTTTTATTTATTTATATAATTACAGAAAGAATGATTAATAT
>NZ_BCPZ01000314.1:0-201 GCF_001950615.1 Candidatus Protochlamydia sp. W-9 | reverse complement strand
TAGATCCATTTAAAATAGAAAATTCCACTACCTATACATTATTGTTTTTAGCTCATAAGTCTTTCTAAATTCTTTCGTAGAAAGACCATCTAGCGCGATATGAGGACGCCATTTATGATAATCTTCTCTCCATTCTTTTGCTAAGTTTTGTGCTTCTTACAAACTTATAAACTCATGCTGGTTTAAAATTTATCTCTGACT
>NZ_BCPZ01000313.1:0-835 GCF_001950615.1 Candidatus Protochlamydia sp. W-9 | reverse complement strand
TGCCGGAAATTTTTTAATTAATCTATTAGCTGGGATTATTGCTTATACTCACCAACCTAAAAAGCCATCGATAAACTTAGCAGAGCAGCATCGCTTATTGTTAATGGCTGCCTAAAAACCCAAAATTCAGGTTATTAACCATTCAATTATTTTTTCTGAAATCTTTGGATATTGTGCTCTCAAATAAGCATCTTCAGGCTCTTTCCCTTCTCCTAGTTTCTGCATTAAACGTCGATTTTGCTGAATTATTCTCTTTATTTCCTCTAAATCTTTTTGTAAGCCGGTTTTTTTTATCACACTTTTATAAGCTTCATAACGTTTAGCTTCGCCATATGATAACTTTTCAGCTAAATCTAGTTTTTCTTTAGGCTTAAGATTTAGGAAAGATGAATTTTCTGGTAGATTCTCTTCTAGTGAGAACAACAACCACTTTTCTTCTGGAGTCAAATCCTTTTCTTTCAATTCTTGCTCAATTTTTTTTTGTTTCCTCTCTTTTTCTTCTATATTAATTCTTAGTTCCTCGATTTGTTTTTGATGTTGAAAAAAAGGGGCTTGCCGATACTGTTGATAGCGATTTTCAAATATTTCATCCATCCATCCTGTTAACTCTGTTCTAAATTCATTGAACGTGTCTTGCATTGTTTTAATTCTTGCTTGTTCTATTTTAAAATCCACAATCGCTATATGGAAAGGAGAATGATTAAGATCTGCTAATGCATCGAGAATGCGCATGAGTTCATTAACGGTGCTTTGCACCTCTTTTAAATTTTCTAACTTTTTGTACAGCGGGGTGTAACTCGCACTAGTTTGTGCAATCTCTAACCCGTTAAAAAGT
>NZ_BCPZ01000312.1:0-1910 GCF_001950615.1 Candidatus Protochlamydia sp. W-9 | reverse complement strand
CGAGCGGTTGACAAGGGAGTCTAAAAACAAAGGAAAGAAACGGGGCAAAAAAAAGGGCCTTAAAACGGGGTGTTTTAAGGCCAAAAAGAAAAGTTTGGCGGCGACCTACTCTCCCACACTCTTGTGTGCAGTACCATCGGCGATGAAAGGCTTGACTTCTGAGTTCGGAATGGGTTCAGGTATTTCCCTTTCTCTAATGCCACCAAACGAAAATCATAAAAAGTTTAAGTTTCACTTATCAAAATCAGCTCTTGAAAACAATCTCACACGCTTGATTTTTTATTTCGCACCACACTGTTTGTGCTAAAGGGAATGGTTTTCATCCTTTAGAAAAAAAGGTGGTCAAGCCGATCGACCGATTAGTATTGGTAAGCTCAACGCATTACTGCGCTTACACACCCAACCTATTAACCACATGGTCTATATGGTGTCTGATAGGGATACCTTATCTTGAGGGAGGCTTGGCGTTTATATGCTTTCAACGCTTATCCGTTCCGAACATAGCTACCCGGCAATGCTCTTGGCAGAACAACCGGCTCACCATTGGTTCGTCCACTTCGGTCCTCTCGTACTAGAAGCAGCTCCTCTCAAGTATCCTACGCCCACAAAAGATAGGGACCAAACTGTCTCACGACGTTTTGAACCCAACTCGCGTACCGCTTTAATTGGCGAACAGCCAAACCCTTGGGACCTTCTTCAGCCCCAGGATGCGATGAGTCGACATCGAGGTGCCAAACCGCCACGTCGATATGAACTCTTGGTGGCGATAAGCCTGTTATCCCCGGAGTACCTTTTATCCGTTGAGCGACGGCGATTCCACATTCCACCGCCGGATCACTAAGCCCGACTTTCGTCTCTGTTCGACTTGCAGGTCTCACAGTTAACTTGCCTTATACCTTTACGCTCTACTCGTGATTGCCAACCACGATGAGGCAAGCTTTGGACTCCTCCGTTACTCTTTAGGAGGATACCGCCCCAGCAAAACTGCCCGTCTGACAATGTCCGAATCCCAGCTTCATGGGATTTCGTTAGATTCCCGACTTATCAAGACCAGTATTTCAACGACGACTCCAGCTCACCTGACGATGAGCTTTCTTAGTCTCCTGGTTATTCTACACATGACAAGTCAAGAGCCAATATCAGAGTACAGTAAAGGTTCACGGGGTCTTTCCGTCTTATTGCGGGTAAACAGCATCTTCACTGCTACTACAATTTCACCGAGTCTCTTGTTGAGACAGTGCCCAGATCGTTATACCATTCGTGCAGGTCGGAACTTACCCGACAAGGAATTTCGCTACCTTAGGACCGTTATAGTTACGGCCGCCATTCACCAGGGCTTAAATTCAATGCTTTGCACTTAACGTGCTAACATCTCCTTTTGACCTTTTGGCATTGGGCAGGCATCACACCATATACTTCGACTTAGACGTCTTTGCATAGTGCTGTGTTTTTGTTAAACAGTCGCCTGGGCCATTTCTCTGCGGCCACAGGATGCTCTAGCAGCTAGTGCTATCACAACTTGTGGCTCCTCTTCTCCCGAAGTTACGAGGATAATTTGCCGAGTTCCTTAACAAGAGTTCTCTCGCGCGCCTTAGAATATTCTTCCCACCCACCTGTGTCGGTTTTGGTACGGTCACCATCAACGATTAGAGTCTATTTCTTGGAAGCCTTGCGCTACGCTATCGGTTCCCCCGAAGGTTTCCCTTAGTGACAACCTGGTCTTCCGTTAGCGGATTTACCTACTAACCAACCTCATTGCCCCACGGACACATCCAATGGTCCGCGCGCTTAACGTACTCCGTCGACCCGTCACCATAGTTTTAGGTGGCGCAGGAATATTTAACCTGCTTTCCATCACCTACGCTTTTCAGCCTCGGCTTAGGGACCGGCTAACCCAGGGAAGACGAACT
>NZ_BCPZ01000311.1:0-2050 GCF_001950615.1 Candidatus Protochlamydia sp. W-9 | reverse complement strand
GACGTAACAAAGCCACATTATGTGAAGATCGATGTAAGCATGACACCTACCAATTACCTGGCTTTGCAGCAGGTGGAACTGTTAAATTAAAAGTAGAAAAAAAAGTGGCTTTCATCCAAGTCACTCCTGGTACTGCCCGAATCTATTCTCTTGAGGAAAAGGGCTGTCAATTAGTTTTTGATAACCTAAAAGACAAAAACTCTCGTTTGATCCACTATCTGGAGGGACATATGATCCAAGTGACCCAAGAAGGTTCCCTCTACCGCTGGCCATTCAAAGAACCTTTTCCTTCGCAAGCCTTAAGCATGGTGGGAAATTTTGAAGAAGCCCATGTTGACCAAGAGTTGCTTATTTTAGTGTTGCCTCAGCGCAAGCAATTTGCCATTTTTAATATAGAAGATGGCTTAAAATATTACGAATCACCCCTTTTCCGCTCTTCCATCCGCTCGCTCGATTGTCGTGATAACCAAATTTTGATTCAATGTGAAGATGGCGCGCTTTATTTTATCAAAGCTATCCGAAAAGAAAACTCTGCCCAACATTTGGAGCCTATTCTTTTAGACGGGCTCTTTTTAGATCCTCTTTGCAAAGAGCTGGTGCAGTTTGATGAAAAGCGCGTCATTATTTTAGGGAAGGATGCGGTGAAACGCCTATGTACGGTTTGGGATGTTGCTAGTGGAAAAAAAATCTTTGGAGGGTCTCTTGAAAGAGAATTAAAATTTATTCGCAGCTCCAAAGCAAAATGTATTACTGCTTCAACCTATAATGGCGAAAAACTCGCTGTGGGTTTTGACACGGGGCATGTTGTTTTTTATGAACCCGCTAATGGAAAAAGGATTATAGAGCACTCTTTTGGTTTTTCTCCTGTCCAGTTTCTTAGCTTCGACCGCGATCAGGAGCATTGCTGGGTGGCTACTAATCCCTACTATATAATTGAATGCCTAAATATCAAAGACGAGCCTAAAACAGTGGGAGCTTTTTGCTCTATTAAACAAAAAAAGAAATTGGAAGGTAGAGAAGAAGAAGCATTAGAGTGTAATTTAACAGGTATTTATGTAGATGAGCGACGTTTGGCTTGCTGCGATAAAGAAGGGGGGTTAGATGTTTGGGACTTTGCTAAGGCCTCTCCCCCCTTAAGCTTTGAAATTTAGCTTATTCAGTTGACCGTCTAATCAAGGCTTGTTTTAAAGCTTCCTCTTCATAAATAGAAGAATCTGTTTGCTTTAATTCTGCAACAAGCTGAACAGTCGCCTTGGATTGTAGGTTTAATAACTTTTCGACAAAAGAAAGCGTGGCGCTAGACACAGAATAATGAATTAATCTAAACTGAAAGTCTGCTGACCATTCAATTATTTCTCCTGAAATCTTTGGATATTGTGCTCTCAAATAAGCATCTTCAGGCTCTTTTTCTTTTCCTAGTTCCTGCATTAAATCTCGATTTTGCTGAATTATTCTCTTTATTTCCTCTAGGCAATTTTTTAAGGCAGTTTTTTCCAGAAATTTATCTATAACACTTTTATAAGATTCATAACGTTTAGCTTCGCCATATGATAACTTTTCAGCTAAATCTAGCTTTTTTTTAGGTTCAAGATTTAGGAAAGTTGAATTATCCGCCACATTCTCTTCCAGGGATAACAACAACCTCTTTTCTTCTGGAGTCAAATCCATTTCTTTCAATGCATGCTCAAACTCTTCTTTTTCCCTCTCTTTCTCCTTTATAGTGATCGTTAGTTCCTCGATTTGTTTTTGATGTTGAAAAAAAGGGTCTTGCCGATATTGGTGATATTTGCTCTCAAAGACTTCATTCATCCATTCTGTTAACAGTGTTTTGAAGTGATTGAATGTTTCTTGCATTGTTTTAATTCTTGCTTGTTCTATTTTAAAATCAACAAGTGCTATATGGGAAGGAGAGTGATTAAGATCTGCTAATGCATCGAGAATGCGCATGAGTTCATTAACGGTGCTTTGCACCTCTTTTAAATTTTCTAACTTTTTGTACAGCGGGGTGTAACTCGCACTAGTTTGTGCAATCTCTAACCCGTTAAAAAGT
>NZ_BCPZ01000310.1:0-236 GCF_001950615.1 Candidatus Protochlamydia sp. W-9 | reverse complement strand
TTGAGGTCCTCGCTTTGTTTTGCCATGATCAATTAACTGTTTATTCCATTTCTGCTCAAAAGACTTCCAAAAATCATCCACACTACAATATAATTTGATTAAATCCATTTTGACCTCTCATGCATATTAAACATTAGTTTGGGGAAACAAATGTTTTAAATGATACAGAGGTCTTTTGTCATTTAAATTTTATTCTTCTTATTTATTATCAAAGAGATAAATTCAAAATTCAGGTT
>NZ_BCPZ01000309.1:0-165 GCF_001950615.1 Candidatus Protochlamydia sp. W-9 | reverse complement strand
GCAATAGAAACATCAGCGACATTTCCAGGAGTTAGCTGAAAAGCCAAAATTTCTCCTTTCTCATTGATCATGAGATGCAATTTAAACCCGAAAAACCACCCTGAAGTTGTTTTTCCTCTTTTTGCTAAACCTTTAAAGACCTTGTTTCTTTTTATGCGTTTATTG
>NZ_BCPZ01000308.1:0-141 GCF_001950615.1 Candidatus Protochlamydia sp. W-9 | reverse complement strand
GAAATGCCGGAAATTTTTTAATTAATCTATTAGCTGGGATTATTGCTTATACTCACCAACCTAAAAAGCCATCGATAAACTTAGCAGAGCAGCATCGCTTATTGTTAATGGCTGCCTAAAAACCCAAAATTCAGGTTAATA
>NZ_BCPZ01000307.1:0-144 GCF_001950615.1 Candidatus Protochlamydia sp. W-9 | reverse complement strand
TGCAAAGCGGTTAAGGGTGTCAAATGGACTAGTCCAGCATCAGTAAGTTTATAGCATCCACTCAGATTTAAATACTGCAAACCCGTTAAAGATGTCAAATGGGCTAATCCAGCATCGCTGAAATTATTGTACCTGCTTGGATTG
>NZ_BCPZ01000306.1:0-11778 GCF_001950615.1 Candidatus Protochlamydia sp. W-9 | reverse complement strand
GAGTTTATAGCATCTGCTTAGTTCGAGATGCTGCAAATCCGTTAAAGGTGTTAAATGGGCCAACCCAGCGTCACTGAGATTATTGCAATAGCTTAAATCTAGATGTTGTAAAGCCGTTAAAGGTGTCAAATGCGCTAATCCTGCATCGGTGAGATTATTGCAATCGCTTAAATCGAGATGCTGCAAAGCGGTTAAAGGTGCCAAATGGGCTAATCCATCATCCGTGAGATTGCGGCAATTTCTCAGATTTAGATGCTGCAAAACCTTTAAAGGTATCAAATGAGCTAATCCTACATCAGTGAGATTCTCACAGTAGCTCAAATCTAGACGCTGCAAACCCGTTAAAGGTGTTAAATGCGCTAACCCAGCATCGGTGAGTGGCCAGCAATAGCTTAGATCTAAATGCTGCAAAGCGGTTAAGGGTGCCAAATGGGTTAATCCATCATCCGTGAGATTACGGCAATTTTTCAGATTTAGATGCTGCAAACCCTTTAAAGGTATCAAATGGGCTAATCCTACATCAGTGAGATTCTCACAGTAGCTCAAATCTAGACGCTGCAAACCCATTAAGGGTGTCAAATGCGCTAACCCAGCATCGGTGAGTTTATCGCAAAAGTTAAGATTTAGATGCTGCAAAGCCACTAAGGGTGTCAAATGCACTAATCCCGCATCAGTAAGGTTTTTACAGTAGCTTAGATCTAGATGCTGCAAAGCCGTCAAGGGCGTTAAATGGGCTAACCCAGTAGCAGTGAGATACTCACAAATCCTTAAATCTAGATGCTGCAAACCCGTTAAGGGTGTCAAATGCGCTAATCCATCATCAGTGAGATACTCACAAACCCTTAAATCTAGATGCTGCAAACCCGTTAAGGGAGTCAAATGCGCTAACCCATCGTTCGTAATAGCCTGACACGCATTTAAATGAAGTACTTTTAAATTTTCACAATTTTTTAATGCTAAAAGATGGGCATCGGTCAAATAAGCATTGTTTGAAAAATTAAGAGCTTCTATCTCATCTAAGAAGTGATTTATAATTCTTTGAAATTCGGTTAACTGAACAGCCTGGTTTAATAATTCGCTCATAACGGTGAATTCTAAATAGTTCTTTAACATATTTAATCGACATTGACGAGCGAAATTTAAAAGCTCCTTTAATTCGATTAAACTTTTTTCAGTGGAATTAAAGGGTTCAAATCTCTGTAATTTGTACCCATCAATTAACTGTTTTTCTAAGTTTTTCACTACTCCTGTCAGTTCATAATAATCGACTAGTTGAATGGCAGAAGTAATCTCTTCTACAGGAACTTTAAAGTTAGCATCCAATAGGCAATTGAGTAAAAGCGTAAACTCTTTTTGTGTTAAAGCGAGAGGATGTTGCAGGGTTTCTTGAAATTGTCCTGACCAAAGAGTTTTAAAATAAAGGGATTTTTCCCTTAACAAAGCTAGTTGAGAGTGAGTAATAGTCAGAGAAGTTCCCTCTTGAAAGCTTAGTTGAATTTTTTCAGATGAAGGTGCAAGAGCGGGAGCTGGAATCGTTGACGCACTAGTTTCTTCTAGATTAGGCAAAGGATTGTCTAAGGGATTATTTTCTTCCACAAGAGGGTCATTAATGTCTTGAAGAGGATAGTAAGAAGGATACGTTGTATTGGCGAGGTAACTGTGACTAAATCCTAAATTAGAAATATTCAAAATGACTATCCCAATGAGTGAAATAAATTTTCATTTTATAGGTGTTTTAACAGTATAATATATAGATAAAAATCATGGCAATAGTCATAACCTAAAATAGGTAAGCACATTTAAAGAGAAAATTTCGTTTTATCAATGGAGAGTAAAAAATAAATAAGGACCAATATGGTTCAAACATAAACTCTCAGTTTTTGATCTGTAAGTGCCTTAATTCCATGAGATGATAGGATCAGGGAATAAACGGCTTATAAGATCTCTGATACAATTAAAGGGCATATTCGATTAGTAAATATATAGACGAAATATGCTGCGACTAGAATTGATTTATAAGCTTAATTTTAGGCCACAATACATCTTTGATGTGTATTTTTGGCGTTTACAAGCATAGAACTATTTGTATAGTGCCTTCAAAATGAGCAAATATTTTTCTTAGATAAGCGTCTCGATGGGAATTGATAAAGCTTAATGAAATTTTATTTTTTATTTTCTTAAGGCAAAGTATTCTTTCATTTTCGACGCCAGATTTCCCTTTTTTATTGAAAGTTTTTCTATTTAATAATTTTTAGATTGAGTGAATTTGCAAAAATTTTTAAAAAGAGCTAATCCCGCATCCGTGACTCTGTCACATCCCCTCAGATCGAGATGCTGCAAAGCCATTAAGGATGTTAAATGCACTAATCCCACATCGGTGAGATTTCCGCAGTAACTTAGGTCTAGATGCTGCAAAGCCGTTAAGAGTTCCAAATGAACTAATCCTGCATCGATGAGATTCCAGCACTGGCTTAGACCTAGATGCTGCAAAGCCGTTAAGGATGTCAAATGCGCTAATCCATCACCAGTGAGATTCTCCCAGTAGCTTAGATTTAGATGCTGTAAAGCCACTAAGGGCCTCAAATGGGTTAATCCTACATTGGTGAGATTCCAACATTGGCTTAGACTTAGATATTGCAAGGCCGTTAAGAGTTTCAAATGAATTAATCCTGCATCGGTGAGATTCCAACATTGGCTTAAATTTAGATATTGCAAGGCCACTAAGGGTGTCAAATGCGCTAATCCAGCATCCGTTACTTTATCACATCCCCTCAGATCGAGATGCTGCAAGGCCATTAAAATTTTTAAATGAACTAATCCTGCGTCGGTGAGATTATTGCAATAGCTTAAATCTAGATACTGCAAGGCCGTTAAGGGAGTCAAATGCACTAATCCTGCATCGGTGAGATTATTGCAATCGCTTAAATCTAGATGCTGCAAGGCCATTAAGGGAGTTAAATGCGCTAATCCTGCATCGGTAAGTTTCTCGCAATCGCTTAAATCTAGATGCTGCAAGGCCGTTAAGGGAGTTAATTGCGCTAATCCATCGTCGGTGAGATTATTGCAATAGCTTAAATTTAGATGCTGCAAGGCCATTAAGGGTGTCAAATGCGCTAATCCTGCATCGGTGAGATTCTCACAATTGCTTAAATCTAGATACTGCAAGGCCGTTAAGGGAGTCAAATGCGCTAATCCTGCGTCGGTGAGATTATTGCAATCGCTTAAATCTAGATGTTGCAAAACTGTTAAGGGTGTCAAATGCGCTAATCCTGCATCGGTGAGATTCTCACAATTGCTTAAATCTAGATGTTGCAAAACTGTTAAGGGTGTCAAATGCGCTAATCCTGCATCAGTAAGATTACGGCACCCTTGAAAACGAAGCTCTTTTAAATTTTTACAATTTTTTAATGCTAAAAGATGAGCATCGGTCAAATGGGCATTTTCTGAAAAATTAAGTGCTTCTATTTCATTTGAGAATTGATTTATAATTCTTTGAAATTCTGTTAATTGAGAAGTTTGGTTTAATAATGCGCTTATAACGGAAAACTCCAAATAATTCTTCAATGTATTTAATTGACAGTAGTGCGCGAAATTTAAAAGTTCTTTTAATTCGGCTAAACTTTCTTCAGTAGAGTTAAAGGGTTCAAATCTCTGTGATTTGTATTCAATAATTAGCTGTCCTTCTAAATGTTTCACTACTTCTGTCAATTCATAATAATCGACGAGTTGAATGGCAGAAGTGATCTTTTCCAAGGGAATTTCAAACTTAGGATTCGTTAGACAATTGAGCAAAAACGTAAACTCTTTTTGTGTCAAAGCGAGAGGATGTTGAAGGGTTTCTTGAAATTGCCCCGACCACAGATTTTTAAAATAGGGAGATTTTTCCTTTAACAAAACTAGCTGAGAATGAGAAATAGTTAAAGAAGTTCCCTCTTGAAAGCTTAGTTGAACTTCTTCAGGTGATGATGAAAGATCGGAAAGTTGAGCTGCTGGTGGGTTAACTTCTTCTATAGCAGCTAAAGAATTATTTAAGGAGTTATCTTTATCTCTAGAAGGATCGCTAATTTCTTGAGATTGGGAGTAAGAAAGAGTCGTTGTATTGACAAGATAGCTATACCTAAACCCTGAATTAGAAATATTCAAAATGATTCTCCAAATGAATTAATTTTCGATTAATTATAAATGTTTTAATAATTAGATAAAATTCAAATATAAACTCCTTAGCTTTTGATCTAAAAATGCTTTAAGTTTAGATTACTAAAAAGGCTACGCAAAAAGATTTTTGTATTTTTAGAGACTGTTTTAGTTAGAAAAATAGTTGGATAGTCATTTTAGCATGACAATTTCTTTTCCCATACGTACAAAATCTACATATCAAATTATCTTAAAAGCAAAGTAATAATTAAAAATGGCATTTTCTTTTTAAACGCTATAAAAATTGGGTCAGTCTTCTTAATTTAATCCTAAAAATTTAAACTCCCACCGTTTTTCTTTGCATCTTAAATCCACTTTTTGCTTTGTTTTTACCCCCTTTAAATGCACTTATCCCTATTTTAACTTCCCCCTTGTTTATTGCAAAACTATAAAATTACGATAGCAAGACAAGTGAATAGCTTGGGCAGTGATATGGAAGGAAAAAACCAGATGGCTAGAAAAAGAGTTTGTTAGCGATTTTTTTTGCTACGGATTTTCTATCACTCTCAATGCTTCTCTTTTTATTAAAAAACACCGGAAAATAAAAAAATGTTTGAAGCAAATTTGTTCCCCTATTTCCATTGAATAAATAAAAGGCCATCTCTTTTATTGCTTCCATTCACAAAAAGAAACGGAAAAAAGATCAGCAAGAATTTAACACCGGTTTTTAATTACAGAGAAAAACTTTTCTATAGTTTTAAAGCCTGGTTAATCATTATCAAGCCAAATGACAATCTCCCTCATTAGGATCTGCTGATCCACTTATAGTTTGACTACTTCTCTTCGTAAAACCAAAATATTATTAACAATTTATTCATTGAATGAGGTGAGCTATGAATGTAAATTCAATTCAGTTTAGCACGTTATATAATTCTCTTATTTTCCAAAATTTGCCCACACTTTCCACATTAGATCATGTAAAAGGTTTAATTGAGTCCTATAAAACAAAATTCGTTACGGAAGAAAATATAATCATCAGTGCCAAATGGCTCATCGAAAAGATCAATCAATTAGAAGATTTTAATATCCAGCGTGAATGTTTCTGTCGCCTGCTAGTATTGGAAATGGAAGACGTACAAAATTTGATAGTACAAGAGATAGTACCTCTTTTTGATTTTAAAACATTTTTGTATGACATTCAGCATGATCAAGCTCAACAGTTAATTCATCTCGAAAGGATCATCAGTGAAATCATGGAAGCAAAGCTAACTTTAGGTCAATTTAATTTTCTGGTTCCTATCTGCATAATTTACCAACGCATATTAGAGCACCTGTGGTTGCTTCCCTATCTCGAATTTGGCAATCACTGCTTTAATCTACTTGCCCAGAATAAAGACTCCATTCTAAGCAATATGAAAGGATGGATAGAAAGCCTCTATCAATTAGCTAACGAGAAAAAAATTGAATTTTTTATTCCAAAAAATGTAGAAAGCTCCGTCCTAAGGCTTTTTGAGCCACTATCTGAAACTGTCGCAAAAGAAATTAAGGTGCACAAAGCTGCCATTCATAAAAATAGAAAATTACCTTTAGAGCTTTTAGCAATCATGGCAGATTTTTACGAAAAACAAGGTGATTTTCCTTGTGCTATCTCCTATGCAGAAGTTCTTTTAGGAATTCTAACAAAGGGATTCCCAGAGATGTCGCAAAATAAAGAGTTATTTAATAAAGTTAGAATGATTCATGAAAAACTTGCAGCGTGGAACAAATCTCTTAAGTGGTATCAAAGTGCTATTTATCACAGCAAAGAAGCATTAAAAATAGCGGAGGTGCTAAATGAGCTTCATGAAGTATTCATTTATTTAAAAAATATAGGCTCTTTTTATGCAATGCAAGGACAAGATGATTCCGCGCTTCTTTTTTATAGTAAAGCTCAAACGATAGCACAAAATCTCACAGATCCTAAAATTAAAAGCCGAACTCTTGTTGATCTTGCAGAGGTTTATCTTTCCTTAGATAAGAATGATGAGGCAATTCAATGTTATCAAGATGCATTAAGCCTGACAGTAGAGAGAGCCGAACAAGCACACATTTACTCTAGGATCGGCCACACCCAAGCTAACGCTCAACGCTATCAGAGAGCTGAAGAGGCTTATCGCAACGCATTGAATATTCTCCCGCCAGATAACTTTTTGGGAGCTATAAAAATTCATGAAAACTTAGCCACATTATTTAATCATTTAGACAAATATGAAACAGCTATTTTCCATGCTGAAAAAATTTTAGAGCTAACGCAGCAACCGTCATTTCAAATAGATGAATCACAAGTATTAAATAGTAAATTCGGGGCCTTGACAACTCTTGGAAAAATCTATACTACTATTGAAAATCGAGGGAAAGGTCTTAATTATCACACGCAAGCTTTAAGTATCGCTGAAAAATTAAGAAATTTTCCAGAATATTTAGGAGCAGTATATACGAATCTCGGTGCTACATGTTGCTATTTGGAAAGTGATTCTGAAAGCATAAATTACTATATTAAAGCATTAAAAATAACAGAAGATCGCCTTAAGCGAGCCAAACTTTTAATAAATTTGGGACATGCTTTTTACCGCTGTGGTAAGTTTGCTGAGGCTGTTAAACATTATAAAGAAGCCGTTGAAATAAGCGATAAAACAGAGATAAAAAGCAGCAGCTTTAATGGTTTAGGTCTGTGCTACATAAATTTGGGAAACGAGAAGAAAGCGATTCAAAGCTTTAAAAAATTCGTTTGTTTATCTCAGGAGTTACAAAATCGCCGCAAGGAAGCGATAGGCTATCATAATTTAGGGGTACTATATAGAAAAACTGATGCTAGCCAAGCAGAGGAACATTATCAAAAAAGCATTGACGTTTACGCAGCCTTACATCAAGAACTTAAAAGTCATAGCCACTGGCAGATTATTTTTTTTGAAGAACAAGTAAAACCGCTTTTATGTCTGGAATTTCTTTTCTTGCAACAGGCTAAAATTGAAAAAGCTTTACAGGTCACAGATTTTAGGCGTTCGCGTGCCTTAATTTCCGCTTTGACAGAAAAATTCAAATTTCAGAAAAATAATTCTTTTTTTTCTTCCGGACTCACACCTCAAAACATGCAAGCCCTTGCTCATAAGATGAGCACTTGCTTTATCGTTTACTCTTTTGCTTCCGAAAATATGGACAGCATTACTATTTGGGTTATTCCTTCGCAGGGTGAAATAACTTGCCAGCAGCTGCCCTTAGGAATTTTGAAAGAAGAGTTTGAAGAAACGACTTACGTTTTTCAAACATTTCCCTTTATCATTGAGCCAACAGTTGCTAAAAGAAGACTCTTTCTTCGTCCAAAAAAAAACTCGCGGCTCCACTATCCATGCTTTTTTAGACGAGTTAGCCCGAGGAGATCCCGATGAGAGTACAAACTCTGCTGCTTTAAAATCTTTTAAAGATCGCCTTTCTCTTTGGTATGAAGCCCTCATTGCACCAATTGAATCTTATCTTCCTAAAGACCCTCAACAAGTCGTCACCATTATTCCCGACGGTTTTCTCTTTCAAACTCCGTTCGCTGCCTTCTTAGATAAAGAAGGAAAATATTTCATAGAAAAACATCCCATTTCCATTGTTCCTTCGATTGGAATACTAACTTTATTAGATGAAATTCCTAAAAAATTCTCAAAAAATTCTCTCGTCATTGGAAATCCCACAACACTCTATTCAAAAGACTCTTTACCATTTGCAGAAAAAGAAGCGCAAAAACTTGTCTCTCCTCTCCTTAAAACAGCTCCAGAAAGAATTCTCTTACAAGACAGCGCTACTGTTCAACACGTTGTAGAGGGAATGCGGGATGCGCGCTGGATTCATTTTGCTTGCCATGGATTGACAAGTGCAAAGCCTGATGGAAAGCTTGATCCTCATTCCGTTTTCGAAGGTCTTTTCAAGCTTGCTCCCGACGAAGAGCATCTTCAAGGGTATCTCCATGCGCAAGAAATTGCGGCACTTACTCTTCATTCGGACTTGGTTTTCATGAGTACATGTTTTTCTGGCAGAGGCAAGCTTCACGGGGAAGGAAGCGTTGGTCCCGTCTGGTCCTTTCTTGCCGCTGGAGCATTGTCAACGGTTGCAACTTATTGGAGACTACCGGACAGCGATCTAATCCTTCAGATGGTTGACACATTTTATCGCCACCTTTTGGGTATAAAGGTAGAAAAATTAAACAAAGCCCAAGCATTGCAAAAAGCCATGCTGATGACCATTGAGCAAAAACGAGAAAAACCTCACCTATGGGGAGCCTTTTTCTTATCGGGTTTAAGTGAATGAATTAGATAAAGGCTTTAAAATAGCCTGATGCTGAATATGGCTGCCAATTTTTAAAATCATTTAATTCTTAAAAGCGAAATGACAGCAATAGGAAACTGTAAGAGGAACGAAGAAAAAAATACCTTGTATTGGGTTCTGGTTAGAACTTTGAATATAAGGAGTCTGCACTAAATTTTAGCTATTGAGCTTTGACTACTTTTTAAATCAAAGAAATTAAAGCTCAATATTTTTTTAAAAGTCAACGTGCTTATTCGAGAGTCTGAAATTGATCTTCTTCAGATTCTTCGTCATAAACAGTATTATCAGAAGTCGTAGGTAAAACACCTACACACGACCAGGCTTGATGAACTATATCAGCCATTTCAAATTCTTTAGCTACTTCTATAGTTCTATGAGCAAACGTTTCAAAAGTTTCATTGCTTTCTAGTGTTCTATCTTGAGAAGCTCTAAACCAAATTTGAGCAATGATTCCCCACGTTCTACTACCTTCTGATTGACACGCTAAATAAAAAGCATGGCTTGGAATGCAGCTGTTATCATGTACATAGCCATAATCATTTTCTTCATCGTATCTAGGCAAATCTTGTTCATCTTCATCAAGATCTTGTTTGTAATTACTCTTCCTAGTAGATGGAATAGATAGATCGCGAAGGTTCCCAATCCACCATGTTTTCCTATTCACTAAAATTTGTCCAGTAATTAACCAAATTTTACTATTATCTAACTCTTGTGGCTTGAGCAGTTGCAATTTATGCTCATTTAAATCTTGAATTTTAGAAATGTTTAGCATTTCTCGATCAATTCGCTTAATTTCGCGTTTATTTAATTTTTGTTGCTTTAACAATTGAAATTTAAGCTTTAAAATTTGAATTTCGCGATTATTTGACTCATGTTGTGCGAGCGTCAGAAATCCACGTTTATTTAATTCTTGAATTTCGCAATTATTTGTCTTTCGAATTTTACGAATGTTTAGAACTTCTTGATTAATTTGCTGAATTTCGCAATTATTTGATACTTGTTGCTTGATCAGTTGAGTTTTATAGTCATTTAACTCTTGAATTTCGCGATCATTTGACTCTTGTTGCTTGAGCAATTGAGTTTTATGATCATTTAATTCTTGTCGTTTAAGCTGATAATTATTGTCATTTCCTAAAATTTCTTTATCTATTGACCAGTGTTTAAAAGCGATTCCAAATACATCCGCTAAAGATTCATCCAATGCACCTGATTGCCCTTTGTAAGTGAGTCTTCCATTCATGATGGCGTGAAAATATTCATGAGCGACCACTTCCTCTGTAACTGCAAAGGTATTGTTAAATTTAAACTGACACACTTCGTTAATGGTTTCGCTAGAGCAACTCCACTGAGCATTATGTTCTTGCCAATTGATGTAAAGTTTAGCAATTTTTCCTTGACCATCAATTCCCCTAAAATTAAAAATGCTCTCAAAAAATTCGTAAACTTTCTTTACAGTTTTATAAAGTTCTGCAGCGACAGGATCACCAGAAGTTGCGCATTGATTATTTTTACAAATTTCTCGCCCACTACGTATTGTGTAAATCTTAATATCTGGCTCAGGATAATTCCATTGTATCCCATAGTTAGTTTTTATTTGGCTAGTGTCTGCTGGAGCGTAAGTTCTACAAACAGGATAACGTTGCCCTGCGGGACGTAAACTTGAATTGTTCATATTTTTTCTTTCCTATTTACAATGTGTTTTCTATAATAAAAATATTTATCAATTAAATCTTTTATTTTATGTTTGTGTATATAATAGGTTTAAATTATTGGATAGAATAAAATAAGAAGAATCCTATTTTAGAATTGATGTTGCCCTGCAAAAAAGCCCAATATAAAGCAGAAAATCATGCTATCCTTTAAAAAAGGAAAGCAGCATGAAGAAAAGACCCCCCAGAAGAACAAATTATTAGAAACTTAAAAGAAGTTGAATCTGAAATACCACTTGCAGAAGTTTGTCGCAAGCACGGAGTCAACACAGCTTCTTATTATCAATGAAAAGCAAAATTAGGTGGGATGGAATTTTTCGGAAGCTTAATGATCAAGAAGCCTTGAATTTGGACGATAAGTTTAAAACAATTGTTGCTGATTAAGCTTTAGACATTATGGCTTTAAAGGGTGTCCTGTCAAAAAAGTGGTAAGCTCAATTGCTAAGCAACTTTATGCTAATGCAAGATGAAAAACCATCGATTTAAAGATGTGCTTTTAAATTGTTGGTATTCCATTGATCAGTTGGGCGATAGTTATCGAAAAGGCAAGAAGATAGAACAAGAGAAAGCACTCATTCAGAAAATGGCTCTTGTAAGATCCCAATTTAGTTATCGGCGCATTCATCTTAATATTGAAAAAAAGAGGGCATTAAGTTTAACCATAAAGAGCTTTTTAAGCTTTATTGAAAAATAGACCTTATAATGGATCAATGTCAATGACTATCTGACGATGCACGTTTCAGATAATCCTTACAAAAAAATAAAGCATTTAATGGAAGTTTTTTAATTTGAAAGCGGATTGAAGCATTTTCAGATCGTAGCCAATGAACACAATAGAATTATGGATGTGCTGTAATAGCAATAATATATAAGTATCCACAGCTAGGGCCATAGCACTAAAAAATGCGATGCTCCAGTTGTTTTATTTTGAGCAAAGGCTCAAAAAAGGTCTCTATCAAAAGAATAAAGTAATGCCATCAAGCTAGTAGCTTTTTTAAGAAAAAATAGCTATTTCGTTTAAGCAGCGGAAGTTAATGTTGTAGCGACCGAAGAGATTAACCATTTAACTTATTTTGTTTGCTCATTTGTGAAGGTGAATCTCATTTTTTTAATGTGGTATTGTGTCTTTAAATTGAGTAGATACGCGCCGAGATTTGAGAGCCCAAACCTCCCACTTGTTTTTAAGATTAGTACAGCCATTTTTCTAAAGATATCAATGAACATTTCATATAACGTATTAGTTTGCATTCATCCAAAGATATAGCAATTAGTCTTCTTTGCATAACTAAAAACAAACTGTTTATATAAATTAATTAACCGGCAAATTTTGCTTTGCTTTTCATGAACAAAAGCTTATTTACCTGAATTTTGGGTTTTTAGGCAGCCATTAACAATAAGCGATGCTGCTCTGCTAAGTTTATCGATGGCTTTTTAGGTTGGTGAGTATAAACAACAATCCCAGCTAATAGATTAATTAAAAAATTTCCGGCATTTCTGTGGCGTGTATGTTCAATTTGAGAAATATTTTTTAGTTGATCATTCACCGTTTCAATAATAGCTCGTTTTCTAAGAACCTGAATTTTGGGTT
>NZ_BCPZ01000305.1:0-153 GCF_001950615.1 Candidatus Protochlamydia sp. W-9 | reverse complement strand
GTTGGTGAGTATAAGCAACAATCCCAGCTAATAGATTAATTAAAAAATTTCCGGCATTTCTGTGGCGTGTATGTTCAATTTGAGAAATATTTTTTAGTTGATCATTCACCGTTTCAATAATAGCTCGTTTTCTAAGAACCTGAATTTTGGGTT
>NZ_BCPZ01000304.1:0-142 GCF_001950615.1 Candidatus Protochlamydia sp. W-9 | reverse complement strand
AGAACTTTGTTGAAAAAAGGCCTCTTTTCTGTTAGAAAATTTTGTTTTCCAGAATAAAAACTCAAGAAAGAGGCCAAAATGAGTGAGATAGAGATGATCAAACTGTTTTGTCTTGTGGGTGATTTTTCTAATCAATTTCACC